>JAGDBH010000027.1 GCA_017959135.1 Succinivibrio sp.
ATAAGATCAATCGGTTTACTGATTTCCATGTCGTCGGCAAGTTTTTCCGCAGTCAGTTCTGGAATTTCTTTCTTTACCAACTGCTTGATCTGTTCATGTGTGAGCAGCGGTTTGCCTGATCCCGGCATAGGATTTACGTTAGGAAAAGAATAGACAGAAGCATTTGTTGTAATTCCGTTTATCATCTTATGTCCCTCCTATTATTAGGTATTACACTCAGTACAAGGCACATCAAGATTATGTCTATCGACTGCAGACATCTTGTCATGCTGTTTTGGCTCACCTCCTGTGAACCTTTACCCCCATTCTGTAATGAGTCCTTTTCCTCCCAATAACCGCTTTAACCTTTGCTTATTGTTGTTTTTACCGCATGTTCGATAATACCGAACCATGGCTAAAGCCTCTGACATCTTCATCTGTTAAGAATAAAAAATCCTCTTCTTTCAACTTCTTTCGTTGCCGAAAGAAGAGGTAAATTTCGTGGTTTTTTACTAACCGATCTTACCCTGATCGGAAAAAACGGTTTTTTGTTAATCATTATTAAAAAGTGCAAAATCTCAATTAGCCTAACAACTGCAATACAGTCTGCGGTCTGGTATTTGCCTGTGCCAGCATTGCTGTGCTTGACTGTACAAGGATAGAATCCTTGACAAAGTTTACAGACTCTGCTGCCATATCAGCATCTCGAATGATAGATTCAGCAGCCTGCAAATTCTCTGAAGCATTTGCAATACCTTTCTGAGCCATCTCAAATCTGTTCTGATAAGCACCAAGATCCGCTCTCTGTGAGTTGAGTACTCTGAGAGCCTCATCCATTCGCCCGATTGTCATGTTGGCAGCAGTAGGATCTTTGATAGATACTTCGCCGTCTTCCTCGGTCTTGAACAATGACTTTGCAGTCATATCGCCGATGAACAACTGCTCTCTCTGATCCATGTTTGAACCAACGTGCAGCCACATAGATGCTGTTGCGTTTGCATTCTCATTCTGAGGATTTGCAAATGCACCTGTAAGCATGTTGATACCATTGAACTGTGCATGACTAGCAATTCGGTTTACTTCATCAACTAACTGATCTACTTCAACCTGGATATAAGATCTATCCTCTTCTGCATAGATACCGTTAGATGCCTGAACAGCCAACTCTCGAATTCTATGTACAATGTCTTGTGTTTCCTGCAGATAACCTTCCGATGCCTGAATGAAAGAAATACCATTCTGAACATTTCGCTCAGCCTGATTCAATCCCTTAATCTGACCTCGCATTTTCTCCGAAACCGCCAACACTGAAGCGTCATCGCCAGCTTTGTTAATCTTAATACCTGACGACAGCTTAGCCATAGACTTGTCAACATCAACTGTCTTGAACTTTAACCCATTGCTTGCGTTAATAGATGACATATTATGGTTAATAATCATTAAATTACCCTCCTTGATTTCTTCCCGACAATATCCCAATTTTTTGCCAAAAAGGCTTTTTGATATAGGTATGCTCCTACGCAATAGTATATGACCTTTCTAAAAACCACAAAACCGCTTTTTTACAGTATTTCGATAAAAAGACCATAAACAGATATAGCCCCCAAAGACTTGGAGGCAATACCTATTCTAACTACTGCTTCCATTTAACCATTTAAACTTAAACGGAGAGTATTTTTTTGTTATTCTTAACAAATGTCAAAGAACTTTAGCCGTATTCCCTTAGCCGTTTAACAACTGCAGAACTGACTGTGCCTTAGCATTAGCCTGAGCAAGCATTGCAGTACCAGACTGAACAAGAATGTTATTCTTTGTAAAGTCAACCATCTGTGATGCCATATCAGTATCTCTGATAATAGACTCAGCAGCCTGTAAGTTCTCAGCACCGATTAACAAGCCTTTAGTAGCGTGCTCAAGTCGATTCTGGTAAGCACCGAGATCTGCTCTCTGTTTGTTTACATTTTTCAGAGCCAAATCCATCAAGCCGATTGACATATTAGCACCGTCCGGAGTTGAGAGTGTGAATGTAACATCAGCAGCGTGCGGCAAGCCTGTCGGCTCTTTCAATCCTAAGCCCTGTGATGTCATTGTTCCAATGAACACCTGCTCTCTCTGATCCATGTTTGCACCAACGTGTAACCACATTGAAGCAGTAGGAACTCCACCGTGCTCGATATTGGCAAATCGACCTGTCAGCATATTCATACCATTGAACTGAGCGTGGCTTGCGATTCGGTCAATTTCGTCAACTAACTGACTAACTTCAACCTGAATGTAAAGTCTGTCCTCAGCGGTATAAATACCGTTGCTTGCCTGAACAGCGAGTTCTCGGATTCTCTGCAAAACATCTTGTGTTTCCTGCAGATAACCTTCAGCTGTCTGAATGAAAGAGATACCATTCTCTGCATTCTTCTCAGCCTGAACCAAACCTCGAATCTGGCTTCTCATTTTTTCAGATACAGCCAATCCTGAAGCATCGTCTGCTGCTCGGTTAATCTTCATGCCTGACGAGAGTTTTTCCATGTCTTTGCTAACATTAATGTTGTTAAACTTTAAGACACGGTTTGAGTTGATTGATGAAATGTTGTGGTTGATAATCATTTGTTTCCTCCAT
>JAGDBH010000220.1 GCA_017959135.1 Succinivibrio sp.
AAGCTGATCCTGCAGAGCCTTTGAGGCTGTTGAGATAACCACAGTCTTTCCTGACAGCAGAGCTGGAATTAGATAGGCAAAGGTTTTACCTGTTCCGGTACCAGCCTCGCAGACAATAAGCTCACTGTTGCGCAGTGACTGCTGCCAGTTTTTAGCCATCTCTATCTGGCCTGCTCTTACACGAAAGCCCTCAACAGAGGATTTGAATGAGCCGTTATCTCCAATAAAGCTCTCCACATCCTGCATTGACGGGTGAATATATTCTTCGGTATCGTTGTTATCTTCAGAAAATGACATATGGTTACTGATTGTTTGTAGTTATTCTGCGAGAATATGCATAAAGCACTTTTTGCAGTCTACTCTGATTTTAAAGGTTTTACCGCTGACACTTAAGGTATAGCCGCTGACCTTTCCTCCAAACTTGGAACAGGTGCCATACTCGTTGATAAGGCAGAACTTGCAGGTCATAACAGAATTCTTCTCAAGAGTCTCTGAAGGAGAATCTTCAAGACCGACCTTTGAACCGCATGCTTCATAAAATCTTTTTGAAACAGAGTTTAGAACAAGTCTGGAATCGATATTGTTCTTTGGATACCTGAGAGAATCTGGTTTAGACTCAAATTTAAAAGGTATAAATAAACTCTCTGCATTGACTCTGTCATGCTCAAGACACTCTGACAGTACCTTGCGTCTTAGTTCATTTACGGAGGACAGTCGTAATGAAAGTCTGTCTGTCTCTCCTGTTATTGTAAGGTTATTTAGAAGGCTGTACTCATCAAGTCTCTTTGATAAGGTAGCTTTAAGCTTCTCAGGACTTATAACCCCCAGATCACTGCTATATTCAAAGTCCAGTGACTCACTTGCTGTATTCATACTCTCATCTTTAGCCTTGAGGACTAAAGTGTATACATTGCCCTCTTTATGCTCTACAGAACACTCGAGATCATAGGACACAGAACGCTGAGCAAAGTTTTTAGAATCAAGAGTCTTTTCAAACTCTGAATCAAGATTTCTGTAAAGAACAGTACCTGAGGTTAAATTAACCTTACCGAATACATTTACAACTGCAGACTTTGGATTCTGCTCTGTAACAGAATTGATTCTAAAGCCATCAACTGAAGGTACACGCTCAGAGATATTGATTGAGTTTCTTAAGGCAGCATCGCTCTCTTTTAGGTAGGTTAATCCATCCCCATTGTTAAGCACGGTTTTACCGGTAAGCCTAACTGTAATCTCACTTTCCTTGCCTCTGCGCTTTACACTAACCACAGTTCCAATCTTAGGTCCTAAGAACTTTGGTGTTGCAGCAAATGGCAGAGCCTTTTTGTTGTCTGTGAAAAGGCCATCTGTAAAACCACGGTTGAAAGTCTTATCAAGATCAGCCTTAAAGGCAATCTGACTTTTTCCGTAGGATGCCCTTTCATACTGGTCATTGTTCTTTATGAATGAATCAAGTCTTGAGCTTACAAATGCGGTGGTGTTAGCCACATAATTCTTATCTTTTAATCTTCCCTCAATCTTAAATGAGGTTACACCGGCAGACAGAAGCTCATCCAGATGATCCCCAAGATAATTGTCTTTTAAGGACAGAAGATGGCCTACAGCAATTTCCTTGCCGTTATGGAAAAGCTGCATCGGCAGTCGGCAGATCTGGGCACAGCTGCCGCGATTGGCAGAACGCCCCTTAAGATAATCAGAGATATGACAGATTCCGGAAACTCCGACGCATAAGGCTCCAAGAATAAAGGCCTCTAATCTTACAGAAGGACAGGCCTCGTGGAATTCTCTTATCTGCTCTTTGGTAAACTCTCGAGGCAGTACAACCTGAGTCACACCTAATGATGCATAGAACCTTAGCTTTTCAACAGTATCTATGCAGCACTGTGTAGATGCATGAAGTTCTATTCCCTTTGGAATATCAAAGGTAAAAATACTTAAATCCTGAACGATAAGAACATCGATGCCGGCATCGGCAAGCTCATAGATAATTTCCTGAGCATTTTTCAGTTCCTCATCATACAGAAGCGTGTTTAAGGTGACATGAACCTTTACACCAAAACGATGAGCTAGAGCGCAGACATTTTTAATATCTTCAATTTTATTGGTCGCATCTGCCCTGGCACCGAATGCGGGGCCGCCGATAAAGACGGCATCAGCGCCACATAGAATAGCGTTTTTTGCAGACTGATAATCTTTAGCTGGAGCTAAAAGCTCCAGTTTTGTTCTATTCAATTGAGAATGTTGCATATACATTAGAATCTACTGACTGCTTCTCCGGCATATACTCTGTAGCAGGTTCAGCGGCTTCTGCCTTTGCTGCCATCAGAGATACCGCAGCCCTGTTTCTTACATAGTATACGTTGGAGTTATTTCCTTCAAATTTAAGGGAGCAGGCCTTCTTAATCTTCACACCGAAACCTTCGGCAAGACGCTTTGCCTGATCTCGGGCATCAGCAATTGCCTTAGCATCTGCTTCCTTTTTAACAGCTGTTGTATCCTTAACCTCATAGCCAAAGCCATTAATGTCAGATACCCCTGAATCAACAGCAGCTGTGGTTATCTTCTCAATCAGAGAGAAATCATCAATTTTAAAGACAATATCTCTGCTGCAGAAATAACCGTCAAATACTCGCTTAGATTTATCTGTATAGTGATATTTAGGATAGAGAGTAATACTACCTGAAATAATCTGTTCTTTTTTTACACCAAAACTTAGGGCCTTATCGTATAGTGATGTGATTTTCTTTTCAACATTATTTCTTGCCTTAACCGGATCTTTATTCTCATCTTTGGCGCTATAGCTTAATACAGCAATATCAGGCATTACATCGACTCTACCGTGGCCTACAACTTCAATCACTCCGCTGTCAGTACAGGATTCGGCAAATACGGAGGTTGAACCTAAAATCATCATTGGCACTGCCATATATAAAAAAGCTTTTTTCATACAACAAATCCTTATGTGTTTTTTAAGCTATAACAAAACAAAAGGCCATAGAATTTTGATCTGTGGCCTGTCTGTCTGAAAATTGAAAAATTATTTTTTGTGTAGCTGACGTGAAGCTTCTGCTGCAGATACAACACTATCTAAAGAGCTGTTAGCATCTGATGCAACTTCAACAGCTGCGCCAACTGCACCTTCTAAAACAGGAGCATCGGCGATTCTTACTCTTGATTTTAATGGTTCCTGAAGCATTGCAATTGCTGCCTGAGAACTGATAACACCAGAGCCTAGGTCACAAATAACAACAACACCGTCGCCCTGATCTACTTTTTTGATTGACTCTAAAATACGGTTTGGATCTGTACCAAGCTTACCCTCTGAGTTACCACCTGCAGCGATAATAGGTAGCTTACCTGTTCCAGAAGCAGAAATCTGCTCAACCATATCGCAGATACCTTCAGATACTTTAACACTGTGCGATACCACTACGATACCAATCATTTGAAACTCCTCTTTACACTATAAATTCTTCTTGTCTGCTAGTTATTGTAGATAAAATAAAAAGCATAAAACATGAAAACATTCACATTAGTGAATTTTTCCCTTTATTGATCCATATTTAACTAACTATTTTACTTGTGTCAGATTATATACCCGGAATCTTAGGTTTGTATTTATCTGGATAGTGAGTTAGTGCAACTTTATTTACGAAAAACTTCTCACACTCTGAGTATAGCACTTCTTTTGGAGAAGAAATTGCAGAGAATTAAGCAACTAAATAAAAAAGATCTGCGTGAAGAAAAGGACAAAAGAATACTATTTCCTAGACATATCTGTACGTTAGGAAAAACATCTCACACATAGGACTACACAATAGCATCAATTCTGCCACTGTTTTTTTCCTTTTCATCCTCATAAACCTCGTTGAACTCTTTCTTGTCTGAATTTTCAAGTTCATACTTGTGCTCTTTGGATGAGGTTCCCTTGGTATTATCTCCGCTGTCAGGCTTACTGACACGACGGCGATAAACCAGATCAGATGGCCTGAGTGTAGGTCTTGGGAGTGCTGAATATACGAACTCCTGTCCCATAGTCTGCCTCCTTTTTGATCATTTTGATTCCTTTATCTTTTTAACGGCAGAAATATCAAAGAATTAAGTTTTTATAACGAAAAATCAGTCTTTTATACACAATCTTTTTTTGTGATATAATCGACATCACAAAAGTATGGAACCCAAAACATAAGATGAGGCTTTAGAAAATGAGCGAAGAGACACTGTTCACTAAAATTATTAACGGCACAATTCCTTCAAAAACAGTCTACCACGATGATCTGGTTACTGCTTTTTTAGATATCGCTCCTAAGGCTGAACATCACATACTGATCGTAACCAATAAACCAATTCCATCCGTAGCTCATGTTGAGCCTGAAGATGAAAAGATGCTGGGCCATCTGTTCATTGTTGCACGCAAAATTGCAGAGGATCTTGGTGTAAATGAATCTGGTTACCGCTTAATTGTTAACGTTGGAAAAAACGGATGTCAGGAAGTACCTCATATTCACATGCATTTACTTGCAGGCGGATATCTGGGCGGATTCGGTTTTCCTAATGATAAAATCTAATAAAATCATATGAAAATAAATTCATCTTTAATTGCAAAATTCTTTCTGGTTATATCTGCCGGCTGGCTATTGTCAGCATGCAGCAGTTCAATGTTTGACAGCTCTGTTGATGCCAACGGTAAAAAGGTTATTGTTCAGCAGCAGCCAACCGCCAAGGTAAAAAAGAAAAAGCCAAAGAAAATTACTGCAGCAAAGACAGAGACAGCTCTTGAGACAGAGGATACAGATACCCAGGCCAAGAGCGAAGAAGTTGCAAAGGCCTTCTCTCAGGAATTACAGGCAGGACAGGTAAAGCCTTATATTCCAGATCCTTCTGATAAGGTTGGTAATGCAGATAACGTAGGTACTCTGCTGCCAACAGTAAAGGCTCTTGAGGGTAAGGAAAACACAAGTCCTCTATCCAAGATCACTGTTCAGGATGTTATTAAAGGAAACGTAAGTCTTGATAACATTGAAGGAAAGGAAGAGCAGAATGCTGCTCAGACTTCAGCAGAATCACAGGTAAATCTGCCTCAGCCTTATCTTCCAGTGGAAGCCTCCCCACAGGATCTTCAGCCAATTGCTCAGGTTGGAGAGACAATTGAGGTTTTAAACACTGATAACGAGAATAATGTTGCTGCACTTTCAGCAACTGCAAAATGCGATTCTGAATCAGCATCAAATGCAACTCAGGTTGCCTATGATTTAGCAACCTCACAGGCTGAAAGACTAAAGAACGAGGAAGGTCCAATCTATATTGCGCCAACCATCGTATCTGACTCTGTAAGTGACTGTGTAACCGATGTTTCAGGTGCAATCAATCAGTCATTAAAGAGCAACGGCCTTAAGACTGTTGTAGGCTCCAGAGTTCATGTAGCTCAGAACTCAGGTTCTGCTGCTGTTATTCCACCTCTGATCAGAGCATGCAAGCAGACAGGAATTCCTCTGCTGAATGTATCTGTAATCAGACATATCGGACAGAAAACAGTTATCACAATCAGAAATATCCGTGTAAAGGACGGTATTACTCTGGTTCAGAATACCACTCAGCTCTGATTTTTACCCCATCACTAAAAGACAGTGGACTTTGTTCCACTGTTTTTGTTTATCAAGACTATAAAAAATGATTCAGCTTAATGACGTAACCATAATGAGGGGAAGCAAGTACCTTTTAGAGAATGCTTCCTGCAGTATTTTTCCCAACCAGAAAGTAGGTATTATCGGTCGTAACGGCTGTGGAAAATCTACATTATTCGCCGCCATCAAGGGAGAGGTTGCCCCTGAGATTGGAAACATATCCATTCCAAAGGGATTTAAAATCTCCTCAGTTTCTCAGCAGACTCCATCTTTAGAGATCTCTGCCCTTGAATATGTTAAACAGGGTGACAAGGATCTGTGCGAGCTGTTAAAACAGAAAGAGCAGGCCTATAAAGACAACAACGGTGAAAAAATCGCTCTGATTGAGGATAAACTTGGAATTGCAGGCGCCTGGACCATTGACAGCAGAGCCAGAATTCTTCTTCACGGACTTGGTTTTAGTGAAGAGGAAATGGATAAGAGTGTAAAGGAGTTCTCCGGTGGATGGAGAATGAGACTGAACCTGGCTCAGGCTCTTATCTATCAGTCAGATGTACTGCTTCTGGACGAACCTACAAACCATCTGGATCTTGATACTATCATCTTCCTTGAGAACTACATCAAAAACTACGAGGGTACTGTTCTGTGTATTTCTCATGATAGAGATTTTCTTGATACATTCTGCTCTCATATACTTCATTTTGAAGCATGCAAGCTTGTTTCCTATACCGGTAACTATTCTGATTACGAAAGACTCAGAGCCGAGAGAATCAGAAACGAGAAGGCATCAAGAAAACGAGAGGAAGCTGCCCTTGCCCATATGCAGGACTTTGTGGAAAGATTCAGATACAAAGCCAGCAAAGCCAAGCAGGCTCAGAGTATGTTAAAGGCAATCGACAGACTGAAGCTTACAGCAGTCACTGCAGAGGAATCTCCTTACCATATCCAGTTTGCAGAGCCTGAGAGAACAGTGGATATTCTTGCAGATCTGAAGAATCTAGACGCAGGCTATTCAGAGAATGATGTCATTTTAAAGAACATCAATCTGATGCTGATTGCAGGTGACAGAATCGGACTTTTAGGTAAGAACGGTCAGGGTAAGTCAACTCTTATCAAGACTATGTGCAATGTGCTGAAGCCTGTACATGGAACTGTAACCTTAGGTAAGGGAATTAAAATCGGTTACTTCGCCCAGCATGAACTTGATCAGCTTTCAGGTCAGATGAGCGGACTTGATCATCTAAGAGCTATTGATCCAAATGCCAAGGAAAAGGATTTAAGAACCTTCCTGGGTTCATTCTCATTCAGCGGAGACAAGGCTACAGCCAAGGTTGAGACAATGTCCGGAGGTGAGCAGGCAAGACTTGCTCTTGCAATTGTTGCCTATCAGAAACCAAACCTGCTTCTGCTTGATGAGCCAACCAACCATCTTGATCTTGATATGCGTGAAGCACTGTCAATTGCCCTTTCATCCTATCAGGGAGCTCTGATTTTAGTATCCCATGACAGACATCTTCTTGAGGCAATTGCAGATAAACTGTGGCTGATTGATAACGGCAATGTTACTGAATTCAACGGTGATCTGAATGACTATCAGGAATTTTTAAATCAGAAGAACCGTGAATATAAAGAACAGCTTGCACAATAAAAGGACAATTCTCTAAATTTTTCAGCTTCAGCCTCTTCATTTAAGACTAAAGAGCAGAAAAAACTTGAAGCCCAGAAACGACAGGCTTTAAGACCTCTGAAAAAAGAGATTGAACAGCTTGAAAAGACCATGGAAAAGCTCAGAGCAGAGATCGCAAAAATCGATGAGACTCTCTCTGACAGCAGTCTTTATCAGACTCAGAAAGAAAAGGTTGAAGAGCTGTCAATTCAGCGTTCAGAATACAGCGAAAAGCTTGATGAAACAGAGCTTTGCTGGCTGACAAAACAGGAAGAACTTGAAAATGCTGAGGCAGAGATTTAAAGCTGAAATTTCTTTGTTAAAACAGAAAAATTTTAGATAAAAATCTCAATTTTCAGTGTAAAATACATCACAATTTAATTCGTACCATAAATCCAAGTATATTGAGGACATTTCAATGAGCGTTTTGGTTCTAGGTCATAAGAATCCTGATACAGACTCTATCGTTTCAGCTATTTCATTTGCACACGTTTTAAATCAGCGTGGTATTCAGGCAACTGCAGTTGCTCAGGGTACTCCAGCACCTGAGACAGAGTTTGTTTTAAATAAATTCAATTTAAAGGCTCCAGAGGTTGTAACTTCTGTTGCATCAAAGGAACTTTATTTAGTTGATTATTCAGACTTAGCACAGGCTCCTGCTGATCTTAAGGATGCAAAGATCCTTGGTATCGTTGATCACCACAAGCTAGGTGACGTAACCACCGATACTCCTCTAGAGTGCTGGATTCAGCCATACGGCTGTTCAAACACCATCATCAAGATGGTTGCAGATTACTACAACGTAACTATTCCTTCAGATATTGCAGGCGCAATGTTATGTGCAATTCTTTCAGACACTGTTCTGTTCAAGAGCCCAACCTGCACCGAGTTCGACAAGAAGGCTGCACAGGAACTTGCTAAGATTGCTAACGTTTCTGATTTAGAAGCTTTAGGCATGGAAATGTTCAAGGCTAAGTCAAATCTGAATGCTTCTCCACGTGACCTTATCTTCCGTGATTTCAAGGATTTCGATATGGGCGGCAAGAAGATTGGTATCGGTCAGCTAGAGCTGATTTCTTTATCAATGGTTACCCCAGAGTTAAAGGAGTCATTAAAGAAAGAGCTTGCTGCTGTTAAGTCAGAAGGCAGACATTCAGCTGTTCTTGTTCTAACCGACATTATGAAGGAAGGTTCAGAGCTTCTATTAGTTTCTGATGAAGAGGACATCATCATTAACGCTTTAGGCACCCAGAAGTCAGACAATATGTGGATGCCAGGTGTTATGAGCCGTAAGAAGCAGGTTGTTCCTCCTCTACAGGGCGCTTTTAAGGCTTAATAACTTTTAAGATAAATTTAAGGCCAGGATTTTATCCTGGCTTTTGGCTATTCATAACATAAAACTTAACGAATTATAAACGCATGCGTAAATCACCTAAAATTGGTCTTGTTTCCCTAGGATGTGCAAAAAACCTTGTTGATGCACAGCGATTAACTTCTGTCCTGATTGCAATGGGATATGAAATTGAGAACGAATACAGCAAATGTGATGCTGTAATCGTCAATACCTGTGGCTTCATCGGCCCTGCAGTTGAAGAATCAATGCAGGCTATCGGTGAAGCTTTAAACTATTCAAGAAAGGTTATCGTCACAGGCTGTCTTGGAGCAAGAGCAAAGGTAATCCTGGATAAATATCCTCAGGTTGCTGCAGTTTATGGCCCAGGAATGAGAGCCACAGTTATTCGTGGAATCATCAGTCTGGTAGGTGCACCTGATCCTTCAGCTGCACAGTCAGTAAATCAGTCAGGTATTCTTTTAACACCTCCTCACTATGCTTATCTGAAGATTGCAGAAGGCTGCAGACATCACTGCTCATTCTGTATCATTCCATCACTGAGAGGACCTTTACGTTCCCGCTATAGTGATGCCATCTACAATGAGGCTTCAGATCTGGTAAGACGTGGAGTAAAAGAGCTTCTTGTGATTGCACAGGATTCTTCTGACTATGGAATGGATCTTAAAAAGAACAAGACTTCCCTATCAGCACTGCTGCGTCAGCTAAGTGATCTGAAACGCTGGATAAGAGTACACTATGTCTACCCTTCAGATGAGGCAGACAGAGTTGTTGATTTAATGGGTGAAGGTCTGGTTCTGCCATATCTTGACGTCCCTTTCCAGCACGTAAATCCTACGATTCTGCGTTCAATGAAGCGTCCAGGAAATATTGAAAAGACTCTTCGCTCAATTGAAAAGTGGCGTAGCGTATGTCCTGATATTGCAATCAGATCAACCTTCATTGCAGGCTTCCCAGGCGAGACTGAAGAGCAGTTCAATGAGCTTTTGGACTTCATTAAAGAGGCTAAGCTGGACAGAGTTGGATGTTTCCCTTACTCAGATGTTGACGGTGCTACAGCTAATACTTACTTAAATCCTGTAGACGAGCAGATTCGTGAAGAGAGAGCTGCAAGACTGATGGAGCTTCAGGCAAAGATTTCATATGACAAGCTTGAGGCAAGAGTCGGCAAGGAATATCAGGTTCTAATCGATTATGTTTCAGACGACGGTGTTGCAGTCGGTCGTTCTAAATACGAATCTCCTGATATTGACGGTGTTATTTCTATTCCAAATACCAAGGATGTTCAGGTTGGTGATTTGGTTAAGGCTGTTATCACCGGTCATGATGAACACGATATGGAAGCATCTCTGGTTGAAAAGACCACGGGCTCAATTTCATTCATAAAAAAATAAATATTTTTACTTCAATAAGGACTTTTTTATGTCAGATCACTACAAACCATTTGAACCATTGGTTAAGCGTATCAAAGAAGATGGTAAATGTCTGGACGGCGGAATTCTGAAGGTTGACAGCTTTATCAATCATCAGATTGATCCTACCCTGCTTCAGGCTATGTCGATTGAATTTGTTCGCAGATTTGCAACAAAGGAAATCAACAAGATCATCACCATTGAGGCATCAGGTATTGCGCCTGCAATCATGGTTGGATTCCTACTGAATGTTCCTGTAGTGTTCGTCAAGAAAAAGAAGCCATCCACAATGAATGGAATGTATTCTACCGAAGTTTTCTCATTCACCAAGAACAGATCATATACCGTATGCTGCTCTCAGGAATTTTTAAACGAAGGTGACAAGGTTCTGTTCATCGATGATTTCCTGGCTAACGGTAATGCTGCAAAGGGTATTATTGAGCTTGTAAAGCAGGCTAAAGCTGAACTTGTAGGTATGGGCTTTATTGTTGAGAAATCATTCCAGTTAGGTGGCAGCTATCTGAGAAACGAAGGTTATCAGGTAGAATCTCTAGCTATTATTGATAGTCTGGATAATTGTCAGATTAAGTTTAAAGAGAATTAATAAAAATGACTCAGAGCACCAAAACAGAGCTTTTTACATCAGAACTTATTTATAAGCTTGAGGATAGACCTCCTTTAAGAGATGCAATCTTTGCTGCTTTCCAGCATCTTCTGGCTATCTTCGTAGCAATCATCACTCCACCGCTGATTATTGCCAGTGCCCTAAAGCTTGATCTGGAAACTACAGGATATCTGATTTCCATGTCACTTCTGGCTTCAGGTATTTCAACATTTATTCAGTGCAAAAAGGTTGGTCCTATCGGATGCGGCCTTTTGTGTATTCAGGGCACCTCATTCTCATTCATTTCACCAATTATCGGTGCTGGTCTGAATGGTGGTCTTGCTGCAATCTTCGGCGCTGTAATCTCAGGTTCATTCATTGAGATGTTCATCAGTAGAGTACTTCGCTACACCAGACAGATTATTACTCCTTTAGTTTCTGGTATTGTAGTCTG
>JAGDBH010000221.1 GCA_017959135.1 Succinivibrio sp.
AGTGGAGACGTTGTGTATGATGTTAAGGAATCTTTAGGAAGCAGTAAGCTGGTAAGCGGAATGGGCTTCGGCGGAAAGTTCAAGTCGCGGGTTAAGGGGGCATTTATGCAGTTCTCAGATGCCCCAGGAGGCCATGTCCAGCCAGAAGTAAAACTTTAAGAGAAGGTGGACTCTACTTTCTGAGGTAGAGTCCTCAGCTAAAACGAAATTAAAAAAAAACTTGTTGAGATTTTTGGCTGAACAAGTTTTTTTATAATCATTTAAAACAATAAAATAATTTTTTTCTAATCTTTCTTTGAACACGCGTGTGTTTTTAAGAAAAAAAATGTAATAGTCCGCTAATAATTGGGATTTAAACAAAGTCTTACAAGATATTTGTGTTTATCATTTAATAAAGTTCTGGTATTGGCTTTGTTCATTTTCTATAAAACTGACTATAAATCTGCCTAACCTCACTTGAATGCTATCAAAACATATGTGATGAATAAGCTCTGATTTCTTCTGGAAGTAAATTTGAGGTACTGATGAAGAACAAACTAGTTGGCCCTTTATTATATGCTGCGGATAGTGGAAGCCGCCGTATTTATAATTCTCATTCTGTATCTGCTGGATACGATCCTTTAACTAATCTTGCCAGTATCAGAGAATTTCAGTTTTTAGCTCCCAATACTGTTGATGAGATATTCTCCAGAGGAAAGACTCCTGCAGTTCTTTTCTTTGATCTTGCCGGTATGAAGGCTTTTAATCTTCGTTATGGCTTTGATGAAGGTGACAGTCTGCTTGTTAGTTTTAAAGATATTCTTGTATCCAAATTCGGCAAGAGAAACTGTTGCAGATTCGGAAGTGATCAGTTTGCTGTTATCAGTACGACAGAGTCGGTTGAGGAAGATATAAAGAGTGTATTCTCATCTCTTACCACCGCAAATTCAGGAAAAACATTAAATGCAAGAGCCGGTATTTACGCTCTGGCTCTTGCTGATGAAAATATAACTTACGCCATTGATAAAGCAAAGATGGCCGCTGATTTAGGTAAAAACTCCATTGAATCAAGATATATCTGGTTCAATGAAAAGATGAGCTCAGACTATCTGTTAAGAGAATATGTTGTTTCTCATCTTGATCAGGCTATCGAGCGCGGCTGGATTCGTGTCTATTTTCAGCCTGTAATCAGAACTCTGACCAGAAGAATCTGCAGCTATGAGGCACTGGCCCGCTGGGATGATCCTACCTATGGCTTTCTGCAGCCAAACCAGTTTATCTCTGTACTTGAGAACAATGGTCTTTCCTTTAAGCTTGATATGGCAATCGCCAGACGTTCTGCTCAGCTTATGCGTTCGTTGATTGATGACGGCAAATCTATTGTTCCTGTATCTCTAAACTTCTCAAGACACGATTTTAACCTGGGTGATCCTGTTAGCGCTCTTGAAAGTATTCTTAAGGAATTTGAGCTCCCTTCTGATTACTTTGTCGTAGAAATTACCGAGTCAGCTGTGATTAAAGACAGTTCTCTGATGCGAAGCATGATTGAGAGATTTCATGAGATCGGCATTGATGTCTGGATGGATGATTATGGTTCAGGGTATTCATCATTAAATGTTTTAAAGGACTTTAATTTCAATGAAATTAAAATTGATATGGAGTTCCTGCGAAATCTGAATAAGCGTTCCCAGATTATTATCACTCAGACTATTCAGATGGCAAAGAAGCTTGGCATTCATACCCTTGCTGAAGGTGTTGAAACTGAGGAGCAGTTTGAATTCCTCAATAAGATTGGCTGTGAGAAGATTCAGGGCTATTTATTCGGACCTCCAACGAGTTTTGCTGATATTTTCGATTATATTAAGGAAAAAGGTCTGGAATGCGAATCAAGAGAGTCCTGCGCATTTTATGATCAGGCTGGTCTGGTTGAGATTTCAGAAGACAAGCCTACAGCCTTATTCTTATACGGCAAGGATAAGAAATTTGTTCTTCTGCGTGAAAATGATGCCTATAAGAAAATAATCATGACAGATCAGATTTCTGATGCTGACGCAATCAGAATCAACATGAATAGCAGTGATTCTGTTCTGAGCAGAAAGTTCAGAAATCTTGCCAAAAGAGCGATTTTAAATGGTGTAGAGGAGAGAATGGTCTTTGTAGACAGAGGCCATTATTATCTTTTCTCCTTTGAGCAGGTCGTTAGAAACCGTAATTTTTCACTTCTGCTTGCGCACATTGATGCTGTTAATTATGACTTCGGAATAAAGCAGAATGAGATTTTTGACAATACTCTGCGTAACATTATTTCGGTCTTTGACAGTATTTATCTTGTGGATATGAATACTGACTCAAGAACAGTGATTGTCAGTGATCTTCCTTCAGAGAAAAGTGGAGATGTACTTTACGGTTTAAAAAAATTCTACTCCAACTATCCGGTTCGTCATATTTATCCTGATGATCTTGAGCGCTGTCGCCAGTTTATGACAAAGGATTTTCTAATTGAGAATATAAACAAGTATCAGCGAGGCTTCTACGAGGATTCTTTCAGAATTAAAAAGCCTGACGGCAACTATGAATGGAAGGATTTCATCATTATAACCATGCCTGAAACTGATAATAAGGTTATTTTTGTCTGCATCAAACCATCTTCCATGGATTATCAGAAAGACATCGTTTCAACTGTAAACCGTTATTTTGGATTTGATGCAAATGGAAATTCATCATCTTCTATTGCAAAGGATGCTCTGCTATGGCGAACACTTATGGAGCAGAGTCATGTAAAGATTTTCTGGAAGGATAGTCAGAGACGGTTTGCTGGTGTAAGTAAATCATTTTTAGATTACTACAAATTCAAATCTTTTGATGAAATCAAGGGCAAAACCGATGAAGAGGTGGGCTGGCATACAAATAATGCTCCTTACCGTCAGGATGAGCTTAATGTTTTAAAGAAAGGCCTGATTATCAGAAATTCCGACGGAGAGTGTGTGGTTGATGGTGTCGTCAGACCAATTTCTGCTACAAAATTCCCAATCTACAGGAAAGGAAAAATTGTAGGTCTGATGGGATATTTTATTGATCTGGATGATAAAGAACATAGTAATGAAGATAACACAGATTCAAGGTTTACTGATCATGTAACCGGTTTTATGAACTCAAGAGGAGTTCTTCTGGCTCTGTTTGGAATGGAAAATGAGCTGCATGATTATAATTCTGACTATACTGTAATTCTATGTGAAGTAGGGGCAGTAACTCTCTTAAGACGAGAGTATGGCCTTGCTTTTTCCGAGAAGGTATTAAAGGAAATTGCAAAAAGAATAAAATCAGTATTTACTCCTATGACAACTCTGGGAAGACTGCAGTCTGGCAGATTCATTATCTGTTATCGAGACAGTAGCGACAGACTTTCAAAAATTCTTCAGAAGCTTAAGGATGAAATCAGTAAGATTAAAGAGGTTGATTCACATAAGTGTTCTTTAAGTGCAGAATTTGGTATTGCTAAAGGCTCTGAAGCTTCAAATTCTCAGAAGGTAATTGATCTGGCTTCCAAACGCATGAGAGCTAGTCAGGGCAGAGCCACATATAAGAATGTACAGTCCAATGATACTTATGCTGATTTACCATTGCCTTATGTTCTTATTCATCCTGTTATTGAAGATGATAAGGTTGTCGATCTGCAGTATCTTTATGTTAACAGCAAGTACTGCGAAATCACAGGAAAAACAGTAGATGACCTGATAGGTCGAACCTACAGAGAAAACTTTCCAAATGCAGATGTTCAATGGATTCAGTTTACAAAAAAAGCCTGCCTGGGTGAAGTCGGTTCAGGTAGAGTTTTCTCAGCTACAATCCATCATTGGCTGCAGTTCTACTGTTCACCGGCATCAAAGCCTGGCTGCTGTGCGGTGATGTTCACTATTGCGGATGAAGACAAGAAGACATATGACAAACTGACAAAGGGTAAGGCTACTGATGACTGCATCATCAGGATTGCAAGAACCTTAAACAGTGAGTCAAATATCAATACAGTTATCACCAAATCCTTTGAATATCTGGGTAGGGTTATCCATCCTGACAGATTGTTTATATTTGATATAGACGGATGGACAGTA
>JAGDBH010000222.1 GCA_017959135.1 Succinivibrio sp.
CTTCTAATATAATTTTGAATTACCGACTTTGCCTAAAAGTAGGGCGATCTTTATCGCAAATCTATTAAATAAACTGAAATTTTGAGGAAAAAGTGTCAAAAAAAAGTGTTTGAAATCGTAAAGTTAGAAAATTTGAAGAACAAAATCTAAAGAAAAAAACACAGGTAAAACTGTAAAAAAAATTTTCAGAAAAAATGATTTAGGAGAGGTTCGCCAGACAGGAAAGAACAAAGTCTGGCGATTATAAAGAGGAAAAAATAGCTATTATCAATAATAACTATTTGTTTTTAAAGAATTCTCTCATCTCAGGGATTGGTCTGTGACCTCTTGATTCAAGGAAATCAAGAACCCTGTTAGGAGAAGTATTGATAATCTGCTCCTCAGAAATACCGGCATTTTTGATAATTTCAATTGAAGGTTCAAAATTACACATGTAATAGCAGATATGAGCGTCTGAACCAACCGCAATGGTATTACCGATCTTTTTGGCAAGTTTTGCAATCTCAACACAGTTGTCGTGTGAGCCAAAGCGAGTATTCACATCTGATGATGAGTTGATTTCAATTGCAACGTTATGCTCCTTTGCAGCAAGCAGTACCTGCTCATAATCACAAGGATATGCAGCACAGCCAGGATGAGAGATAACATCAACATTGCCTGATTCAATCACCTTAAGATACATTTTTGTATGGGCTTCTGCATCTGAAGGAGGATTAGAAGGATGAAAGCCTGCCAGTACAATATCCAGAACCTTCTCAAGCTGAGCCTTTGTAACATCAATATCACCATTACGATCGATGTTGGCTTCAATACCGCGTAATACCGCAACACCGTCACATATTCTTGGAACAACCTTAAGATTGTTGAAGTGCCAAGGATGAGGACCATCTTCAAGAGCAGGGCCGTGATCTGTTGTTGCAAACATCACAATACCATTATTCTTTGCATAATTAACGCATTCAACAATAGTTGAGTAGGCATGATCGCTTGCAATTGTATGTGTATGAAGATCTATAAAAAACTGCATATTACCATCCATTTTTAATCAATTACCGGAACCCAGTTTGTTGTATTAAAAGCTTCGGCACACATTCTAATCTGCTCTGTGGTTGTAGTACCCAGACGCAGCATCTCATCTGAAATCTCATCAATATCAAAGAAATTTCGCTCAAGCGTTTCTGTATTTGGGCTAAACTCTCCATCACCTTCAAGACAGATGGTAAAGGATGCAAGAATATGGAATGGCTGTGATGATTTATTCCATTTGCTCTTATCAATAAGTCCAACAAATTTAACTGGCTTAACCAGCATTCCAGCCTCTTCACGAACTTCTTTTACAGTATTTGAGATAATTGATTCTGATTCATCGCACCAGCCTCCTGGTAAAGACCAGAGTCCGTTTTTAGCTTCTTTTACCAGCAGGATCTGTCCTTTTTCATTGAAAACTGCCGCTCTTGTGTCAATTTTAGGAGTTATATACCCTTTATCCATGCAGATTACATCTCTTACCTTCTCAATAGGAGATTCGGTCATGGTAGAGATGATTTCACATGAGATTTCCCGCAGTCGTTCAAAGCGTTCAATATCAAAAACATTGGTGCAGTATGTAAGACCGATCTGTCCGATAGCCTGTATTTCCTTAGCCCATCTGTACCACTGATAGTTAAGATCATCTCGTACATAGATGGTCTTTATGATATCCCAAGGATTTAAGAAATAATGCGCACATGGAATAGAGCGTTTAATTCTGGAGCCCCATACGGCAAGACCGAAGTCTACACCTGCAGAATGAGCACATTCCACATCAGACATGGTATCTCCGATAAAAAGAATCTCATTCTTTTTAGCTCCGGTAAGCTCCATGTATTTGAGAATTGAATCAGGTGCAGGTTTAGGATTATCAACCTCAGATGCGCTGATTGAATATTTAAAGTAAGGCTTTAAAACTGTAGGCAGAGGTGATGCAATCTCTCCTAAAACATTCTGATATGTTTTAGCTCTTGAGGTTACAATACCAAGTTTTACGTCATGCTCATGCAGATATTTTATAACAGCCATAATCCCGTCGAATGGCTTTATAGAATCCTCATAAAGCTTAACGCGCTCAACCCAGGCATCTGAAAGACGCTTGGTATCCTCAAAAGGAAGATTAAGCTCAATACGGGTATTCTCAGCTGTTGAGCCCATAAATCTGGTTAAGGACTCATAAGTTTCCTCAGTATCAGGACGTTCAGCTTTTAAAACATCATAAAGAGCATTGGTATACGCATATTCGGTATTAAAAATCGTACCATCCAGATCAAACAGTACATGGGTATATCTGCCTAGCATGAAGTCTCTCCGTCTATATTCACGTTAAAAACATGAATACGGCTATCTTTAACTTTGAAATTGATTGTAAAGCTGTAGATTTTTACCACATAGACCTTTTCATCAGTATCGTCCTTATATGCAGGACGAGGATCCTGAGATAAAGTCTGACATACAGCTTTATATCTCTGCTCGCCAAGTGTCTTTAAAATCGACTCAGTGTCATTTTCAAAAACAATCTCATACATAGGAGGAGGAGCACTGGCAAAACCTCCAACCGCATCAGGTACACTGTCAGCAAAAGGAATATAAGGCTTGATATCGATAATGGGAGTATTATCAACCAGATCAGCACCTAGAACCTCAAGACTGACCTTTCCCTTCTCTCTTATAACCCGGTTAATCTTTAAAATGGAAAGTCCGAGTCGATTTGGACGAAAAGGAGATCTCGTAGAGAATACACCTACAGAAACATTGCCTCCAAGGCGAGGAGGTCTAACCTTTGGTTTGAATTTTTGGTAATCGATCTTGTCAAAAAGAAAGATTACGTGGATATGAGAGAAACCGTCTATCCCCTCAAAAGCAAGTTCATCATTGTATGGAGGATAGAATTCAATCACGGAAACAGCGTCGGGAGCAAGCCCCGGCTGTCTTGGAACAGCAAATTTCTCCCTATATGGACTTCTGATGAAACCTATAGGGGAAATGGATATCGGATTAGTGTTTGTCATTAACAACCAGTGCATCTGCATAGCAGGTTACAGAAACCTTACATGCAGGAGTGTCCTGAAGTTTAACACACTTGCCAAACTTAATGGCATTAGCACCAAGATCAACAGCCTTTAAACGAGCATCAGTTCTTGCTTTTACTTCTGTAGCAACATCATCAGTATCGTTTATCTGACAAGACAATCCGCTTACTACACCAAGACTTCTGTTAGGAACAGATGCCAGCTCTTCCTCTGTATACTCAGTAACAGCTGAAGGCTTGAAATATTCCTTGAAGTTAGATGGATTTAAATTACTCTTAAACTCGTAATTAGAGCAGGCAGTCAGGCATAAAGCTGCCAGTACAAACATATATTTCATAGCTAATCCGGACTAAAAAGGCAGGTCAGACCTGCCTTGATTCAAGAACTAAGCACCAAAGTGCTCGATTGCTTTTTGAATTCTAGATAAAGTACGCTCTCTACCAACAAGCATCATAGTATCACCGATGCCAGGAGACATAGCAGAGCCGGTTACAGCAATACGTAGAGGCTGACCAACTTTACCCATGCCAATCTCACGCTTAGCAGCAACTTCCTCTAAAACCTTATCAATAGAAGCAGCATCCCATGAAGATAATGCATTAAGAGCCTCTAAAGAATCCTTAAGCACATCAACTGAGCCTTCCTTGATCCACTTCTTTACTCCAGCAGGATCGTACTCAGCGATATCCTGATAGTAGCAGGCAGCTTTCTGAGCCATTTCCTTTAGAGTATGAGTTCTCTCGCAGTAATTGCGTACAACTTCTTCTGGCTTTGGACCATTTGAAAGGTCGGTAATACCGATTCTGTTCAGATGCCATACAAGCTCTTTTGCAACCTGCTCTGCAGGTAGAGTCTTCATATAGTGGGCATTCAGCCACTCAAGCTTCTTGGTATTGAAGCCTGATGCTGACTTGGTAATAGCATCAAGAGTAAACAGATCAATCATCTCCTGACGGGTAAAGATTTCCTGATCGCCGTGAGACCAGCCCAGACGTACCAGATAATTTACCAGAGCCTCAGGTAGATAACCGTCCTCACGGTACTGCATTACTGAAACTGCGCCATGACGCTTTGAAAGCTTGGCACCGTCATCACCTAGAATCATTGCAAGGTGACAGAATACAGGAACAGGAGCACCTAATGCCTTGTACAGGTTGATCTGACGAGGAGTATTGTTAACATGGTCATCACCACGGATAACGTGAGTAATACCCATATCCCAGTCATCAACAACAACGCAGAAATTGTAGGTTGGAGTGCCGTCTGAACGCTGAATGATCAGATCGTCAAGCTCACTGTTCTTAACCTCGATGTGGCCTTTAACCATGTCGTCAAATGCAACAATACCATCATCAGGGTTACGGAAACGAATTACATATGGTTCATCAGGAGCATGCTCTGAATGATCATCTCTGCAGTGACCGTCATAACGTGGCTTCTGACCATTCTTCATCTGCTCTTCACGCATCTGTTCCAGGCGTTCTTTTGAGCAGTAGCACTTATATGCCTTGCCTTCCTTTAAAAGCTGGTCAATAACTTCGCGATATCTGTCAAAGCGTTTAGTCTGATAGTAAGGACCTTCATCCCACTTTAAATCGATCCACTTCATGGATTCGATAATCGCATCGATAGCTTCCTGAGTAGAGCGTTCTCTATCGGTATCCTCAATACGTAAAACAAACTCACCCTTACAGTGTTGAGCATATAGCCAAGAGAATAATGCAGTTCTAGCGCCACCTACATGCAGAAAGCCGGTTGGAGATGGTGCAAATCTGGTTTTAACAGTCATGATTAATTCCCATATAAAAAATTTGCACCATTCTATCACAAATAGGCATATATGGGCTCAAATCACACTTTAAAAATCACCAACTTTTGCTTTTGGAATAGAAAGATCAGGGTGTTGTCCCGACCAGCCTGTTTTTTCAGCGATTCCACGAAGCACATATAAATCCTGATCAGTAAGTTTAAAATCAAACAGAGAGAGATTTTCTTTTAGTCTCTCCTTTGATGAGGCCTTAACCAGTGGCAGAACGTTATGAGCAAGGCAGAAGCTTAATAGAACCTTGGCTGGACTTACCTTGTGCTTTGCAGCAATATCAACAACTACAGGATGATTTAGTAGAGCACCACGACCTAAAGGAGACCATGCTTCGACCTGAATGTCATGACGCTGACAGTAATCAACAGTTCCTGTCTGCATATATCCGGGATGGAATTCAATCTGATTAACAACAGGTTTTTCTGCACATGAGTGGATTACATCAAAGTGCTGAGGAAGGAAATTTGAAACTCCGATGGATTTAACCTTGCCCTCCTGTTTAAGAAAAATAAAGGTATTCCATGCTAAAAACAGGTGTTCCTCCCACTCCTCGTCTGTTTCATCAACTCTTGGCCAGTGAATCAGGAGTAAATCCAGATAGTCGGTACCTAGAGCATGAAGAGATCTGTCAAAGGATTTTCTGATATCCCCAGGAGCCATATCATCCTTCCAGACTTTTGTTGTCAGGAAAAAATCCTCTCTGGCAATACCTGAAGCTTTTAAAGCTTTTCCCAGTATTTCTTCGGAACCATAAAGAGAAGCAGTATCAAAATGCCTGTAGCCGCAGCTAATGGCACTCTTTATGAGATCCTCTCCTTTCTTGTTGTTATCAAGACCAAAGGTTCCAAAACCGATACATGGGATTTTATTGCCATCTGAAAGTAAAAAAGTATCATCAAAACTTGAGATTTTCATAAAGCACCTTGAGATTGAAAAAATTCTTATAGTTTTTGTTTTTCAATTATTGTTATCTGCATATATTCGTAAACCGCTTTTATATCTATTTATATAAAAGGTCACATACTTTATTTTTGATTTTTGACAGAGATTCTGATTTTCGTTTTTTCACAGATTAGGCAATTTTACTCCTGTATCACAAAACAGAATCTGAACCTTATAAAAAAAACACAGGAAAAATAAGCTGACATTATTGGTTAATTTAGACCTCATACTCTGATTGGTACTTACAAATTATGTATAATCAGAAGAAAACACTGTATACAGAAGATGGTGATATTTTGAACGAAAAGCATCGAAACCTTACTTTAAAAGGTACAACAGCAAACAAAGGTATCGCTTTTGGAAAAATCAGTTTTCTCAAAAGAGTTGCATCTGAGTTCGATAAAGTAAAAATCAGAAGTATTAATGCCGAATGCGAACGCTTTGAAAAAGCCAGACAGCATGCAATTACACAGTTAAGCGCGCTATACGAAGCTTCACTTGAAAAACTGGGTGAACAGAATGCAGTTCTGTTCCAGATTCATCAGATGATGCTTGATGATCCTGACTATGTTTCTTCCATCAATGAAGTTATCCGAAAGGAAAAGGCTAACGCTGAATATGCCGTTCACAAGGTAGCACTGCGTTTTGAAAAGCAGTTTCTGGAGATGGACAATGATTACATGAGAGGAAGAGCTTCTGATGTAATCGATATTTCCCGCCGTATCAATGAAATCCTGATGATGCATTCAGGCAAGATAAAAAGCAAAGGAATATCGTTTGAAAGTGACGGTCCTGTTATTCTTGCAACAGATGATCTTGCCCCATCGGAAACTGTTCAGCTTGATCAGCACACTGTTACCGGAATTATCACCACAAAAGGCTCTGATCGTTCCCATACTGCAATATTTGCAAGAACCATGGGAATTCCTACAGTCGTCTGTATCGGCAGTAAGCTTACCAAGAGATATGAAGGCAAATTTGCAATCATTGATGCCAATACAGGAACTGTTTACATCGATCCCGATGAAGAAACCATCTTAAAATTCAATGAGATAAAGAAGACAGACGATGCTCAGCACTCTCATTTAGAAGAGTTCAGAGGTGTTCCTACCAAAACAAGATCTGGACGAAAAATCAGACTGTACGCAAATTCAGGCTCTCTGTCAGATATAGACCTTGTAAAGGCTTCAGATGCTGAGGGGATCGGCC
>JAGDBH010000223.1 GCA_017959135.1 Succinivibrio sp.
AATATACACTTTATGAAGATCTTGCTCTTTTGCTTACAACTTCAGGAACAACGGGAAGTCAGAAATTTGTAAGACAGAGTTACTTAAATATTTCTTCAAATGCCGACTCTATTATTTCCTATCTGAAAATAACATCTGATGACAGAGCGATTACATCTCTGCCTATGCACTATACATTTGGTTTATCTGTAATAAATACTCATGTTAAAACCGGTGCCACAATTCTGCTTACAGATAAATCAATAATGCAAAGGGAATTCTGGGCTTTTCTTAAGGATAATAACGCAACAACAATAAGCGGAGTTCCTTATACATTTGAAATGCTGAAGCGTTTAAGAATGCCAACTATGAAACTCCCTTCATTAAAGGTGCTCACTCAGGCAGGAGGAAAGCTTTCTGTTGACCTTCAGAAATACTTTACAGAATATGCAATAAGCTCTGATAAACAGTTTTTTGTTATGTATGGACAGTGCGAGGCAACCTCGAGAATGGGTTACCTTCCATTCGAGGATTCATTGAGAAAACCAGGAGCTATCGGTATTCCGATTCCTGGTGGAAAATATTATCTGATTGATAATAATGGAAATCCAATTAGTAGTTGCCATACAGAGGGTGAACTCGTTTATGAGGGGGATAATGTAACTTTAGGCTATGCACAGGGCTTTGAAGACCTATGTTTAGGTGACGAACGTCACGGCAGATTATGCACTGGGGATCTGGCTTATTTTGACGAGGACCATTATTTTTATATAACAGGAAGAAATAACCGCTTTATAAAAGTATATGGAAATCGAGTTAATCTTGATGAGATTCAGTCAGGTCTAAAAGAATGTTTTGATGATCTTGACTGTGCTGTTATCGGAAAAGACGACCTGATTGTCGTCTGTCTGACTTCAGATAAATGTCTCTCTGATGTGAAATCATTTCTTGAAGAGAGAATCAGTTTAAATCCAAGGGCTTTAAAAATAATTGTGGTAGATAATATTCCGAAAAATGAATCAGGAAAAATTATCTACCATAAATTAGCATCAGAGCTACTCTAAAGTTACTATATCATCTACATCTACATTTAGTGTATTGTTCTGAAGATCTACCGGTTTTAGCTTTGCTGAATGTGGATAGACAGCTGTAACTTTGTATAATCCTTTTGCATCCTCGTGTATTTCATATTCAGTTCCAACTGAACTAATCATATTTGAGGACTGTGCCAAAGAGAACTTCATGTCCTTTGTAATACCGTTGTCTCTTCCCATGTTAATGATAATATCATCACCCTTTGTATCTATAACTAGTGCAGAAACAGGCGCACGCTGCAGTTCCCTGACCAGATCCTTTGCTGCACTGGATGTCAGATCATATAGTCTCTGACCATAATCTGAACCCCTGAATCTGTCTGAACGAAGATCAATGAATTCGTTTGATTCAAATGGCCAGTCAGTCTCGCCTGAGTAGTTTTTATGGAAGATTATCTGCTGGTTGATGGCATCAAAAACTTCAACATCAAAATCAATTGTTCTTGTAGGAATGAACAGCATATTGGTTATGACATTATTGCCAACCTTGGATTTGCTTAGCGAATTTATGGTTCCTGTAATAATATACTGACTTCCATACTGGGTAGAAATCGCCTTTAGATTATCCAGTTTTGTCTTGTTTGGTACATTCTTACCGTTGTCATTAATTACATTTAGTCTTAACACCGGTCTAGTATTGAAGGTTGCTGAATTAGTTAGCTGATCATATAGCATCTTATCCAGTTCCTTGTTTACATCCTCGATACCTAAAGCCCCCTGGAAGGACTGAGAATCTGCATATTTAAAGGATAAAGGCAGAATTGACTTGTTGACAGTAGATCCTGTGCACTTAACTTTTGCCTTTTTATCATCGATAAAAGCCTTTATTTTTACAGTGGTTCTGTTTAGAGTGCTCTGACTTTCAAGAATGACTATTTTTTTGATTATATTGCCAGATCCTGGTCCATATGAATTCCCGCTTAGAACTCCACTTTTATATGTCTGTTCTAATCTTATATCTGCTCCTGTCTGCATCAGAAGATTATGAATAGCATCATTTACAGCATCTTCGCGATTTGGTCCTATACCAGTCGCAATCTGCCAGCTGGCATCAGACTGAAAAGATAATGAGGCTAAAAATAAAGTGATAGTCACTTTTGCAATTTTTGAAAATTTCATAAAAACCCCAGATGATTGATTTTTGTCATATGGCATTGAAATTGCATTATTTAGACCAAGATTTGAGAAATCGTTATTTTTGTAACGAATCTTCTCTGTAACAGTAATACATTGATTATACGTACAAAAGAAGGTCAGGATGGAGAGAATGTTTTTAAAAATGCTAAGTATTGCAGCATTGATTGCAATTTCTGGCTGTACGGCAAATCCTGCCCATGGTGGCAAAGATTCCTCTCAGCCTCCAGTATATGAGCAAAAGGGCATGGAAATAAGTAAAACAGTCTCTGAGATGGCTGATACTTTATATGCCACAATGATTGCTGATCTTAAAGCAATTGATTCTGCAAATGGAAATGGTCTAGTCAAAAAAGTGACAATACCTAAGGTTGCAGTAACCTCTTTTGTTGATACTGATACATATGAGAATGCAGGCTATCTGGGCAGATCAATGGCGGAAATGTTTGTTCATGAACTTGATCGCAGAGGTATTCAGGTCTTCGAGTATAAGCTGACAGGCTCTATTTCAATAACAAAAGACGGTGAGTTTGTATTCTCAAGAAACTGGAAAAAGGTTGCACGTCAGGCAATGGTTAGACATATTTTGGCAGGAACGATTACCCGTAATGAAAAGTGTATTGTTGTTGTCGGACGTATTATTAATATGTCAAATTCAACCGTCGTTGGTTCTTCAACCGGATTTATTCCTTACGAGAGACTTCCTTACTGCTATAGAACTGGCGAGAAAAACTGTTCTATGAATGGAGCTCTTTCATATCAGTATTATCTTCCAGAAGGCGGAAAGAAGGTTTCCAATGGAGCTGGAGTTACAGATACAGTAACCAGTGTGAGGGTATCATCTTATTCCTATCGCTCAACATTAACTCCAGAACAGGAAAAAATTGCCAAAAAGAGAAAGGAAGAGGAATTTATAAACAACTACTATATGTCTGATAAGAAGGATTTTAACGCTAAATACTATGTTGATGGGGCGAAAGTTCCAGGAACATCAACCGGTAATTATGAGCGTTATATGTATGAAAAGAATAAATCTTCCCTGGGCACCTCTGGTAAGTCATCAGTTGTGTATCCAGCCCAGTCATATATGTATAAGGACAGAATCACCAGAGATGTTCATGATGAAAGTCATTATTCAAGGGTGAGTGATTAGGAGAGAAAAAATGAAGATATTAAAGATAGTTGCAGTTGCAATTGCAATGTCATTAACATTGACATCTTGCTCTTCTACTTTTTTAACCAGAAATATCAGTTTTACTGATTCTGGAGTAAAAAAGCCGAATGCATTTCCTGTACTCAGAGCAACTGGTTACGCTTCAATTTCTAGACAGCCTGGTGCAACATCTCAGATGAAGCAGATAAAAGCCATGAGAGCTTCAAAGATTGAGGCTTACAGGGAGCTGTCAGAGCAGGTCAATGGCGTATATATAAATGCAAAGGATTCACTGAACAGCAACAGTGTTGAAACCTCCAATAACGTAAAAACAGAAGTTGATGGATTCATTCATGGCGCACGAGTAATCAGACAGTATGCCATGGGAGATACATATGCAACCGAGGTTGAGCTTGATACCCGTGTAGTTTACGACATGTATGATATGCGTGGCGCATTATAGGGGAGGTGAATATGGAAACTGCAAACAGATTTGTATTCAAAAAGATAACTCCTAATACACAGGAACCTGCTGTAAAACCCATAAAGGATTATCTAATGATGCAGGATAAGGTTCTATCCTGTCTGGAACAGGTTATCAGCAGGGAATATCTGGCTTTGAAGGAAAGACATTTTGAGCTGTTACAGGGACTTTCAACAGAAAAGTCTGACCTGATGCTAAAACTACAGTCAAATGATCAGAAACTTAAACTTCATCCAGAGGTTGGTACTCTTAAAACAAAATATAGTGCAGAAGTCCTGATAATTAAGAATAAAATGTAGAAATGTCATTTTAGAAATGAAATTAATGGAAAGCTGATTACCATGTGTATGCAGTCTTCAAATAGACTTCAGGCTCTACTTGTTGAAGCAAGAGATCTTGTGACCTGTAACAAGACCTATAACAACAAGGGTAGTGCATCTGCAAGAGCTCCTCTGAGAGTTTCTGTTTCAGCCTAATCTCTTGTATTCAGATAGTCCTGTTTTTCTTGATACAGGACTATTTTCTCGCCTCTTTTCTAACCATTTTTATTTACAAAAATCAAAGTGATATTCAGAGTTATTACAATTTTTGGGTACGTTATAAAACATGCTAAAAAAATGTAATTTAAGATGTCTGTGCATTTAATAACTTACGCTTCTTTTAAATCAGCTTAAGAAATAGTGCATAAATACAAATTACATTGGAGCAAAAATGGGATTGGTTAATCTTTGTAATATCTTTGGCAATGATAAACTGGTAATTTCTGAATTTGATTTTTCACCTGTAAACTACACTCAGCATGTGCCAAATCTTGATGCGGAATATGTTTTTGAACTGAACAGTCTGAATGATCTGTTACTGTATCTGGTTCATCCTTTTAAAGACTGTCTGTATATAAGTGGACCTTCAGGCTGCGGCAAAACTTCTCTGGTTCTTCAGGTTGCGGCAAGGTTAAACTGGCCTGTCGAGCAGATCACCCTGTCTAACAAATCTGAATCTTTAGAACTTATAGGACATTCTTCTTTAAAAAATGGAGAACTGATCTATGAATATGGACCTTTAACCAGAGCCATGATGTACGGAGAAATTATGATCTTAAATGAAATAGACCTGATGTCCCCAGGAGATTTGACAGTGTTGAACGATGTTCTTGAGGGAAAGGATTTAACTATTGTGGCAAATCAGGGGGAGATCATAAAACCCCATCCTAATTTCCGTGTTGTTGCTACCGCTAATTCAAAGGGAAATGGAGATGTAAGCGGCTTTTATAATGGAGTTCGTCTTTTAAATCAGGCTTTTCTTGACAGATTTAGATTTATGGAAATGTCATATCCTAAAACTAACGTAGAAAAAGCCATGATTCTAAGCATGTTTCCTTCTATTGATGAAGAACTATGTGTAAAGCTACTGAAATTTGCTCATGATTTAAGACAGGTAATTGAGGTTGGTTTTGAGAATGGAGTAAGGCAGTTATCTGCTCCTTTTTCAACAAGATCTCTGATTAAAATCGCGGGCCTAATGTCTCTTGATACAAATCTGGACATTCATAAAATAATAAAAATGTGTTTTGCTTTAAGACTGCCTGCTGTTGAATATGAGTATGTGATGAGACTATGTAATGATATTTTTGGTCACGAAAGCGGAAAGGCGACTGTAAAACCAGAATAGCCAAAAAAAACAAACCCAGCATACTCATGCTGGGCTTTAACCTCATCCTCCTGCTAAATGAGGTTATATCTGGATAAAACTGTTCTCCTGCAAAACAGTGTTATCCAAAGATGGAAGATAACTCGTCTTCTGAATCAATAAGCTTGTTTGCTACAGATTCATAATCAATTTTATATGAGCCATCTTTAATAGCATTTTTTAGTTTTTCTACTTTAGCAGAATCTACACCTGAGGATTCTTTTGCTTTTTGAGTTCCTTTTGTCAAAATCTGTGCTGCATTAGTTAGAACAACTGAATCTGAACCAAATTTTGATACGGTTTCCTTTGAAGCAACATTTCCCTTAGGATCTTGTGCTACGTTTTTGGCAGTAGCAACGGACTCTTTTACGCCGCTCTTATATATGCGGCTATTTAATGCATCTATTGCCATGATACTACCCTCAATCTTTCTCTCTCTTAAGATATATTATCAGTGGATTTATAATTTGCCACTGTTAATTTGTTAACGGAATTAATAAAAAAAACTTAAATAAAAACTTAAAAAAAATTAAAAATAATTGAAAAAAATCTTTTCACATTGATTTTTCTAAAAAATTACTCGCACAATTCCTGGGCCTTCTACTATGCCGGTAACTATTTTGTTAGTTTTACTGTTTCTTACCTGAATTGTGTCGTTTAATTTTCCTTCTTCAAGTGCAATTCCCTGTGTTTTTATATACAGATTCTTAGAGCTTGCCTCGATAGTTACGATGTCTCCTTTTGCAATCAGAGTTATATCGCTGATTTTAAACTGTTCTCCTGCTCTGATATCTTTTTTAGCCTTACTTCCAATGATCTGACTCTTAT
>JAGDBH010000224.1 GCA_017959135.1 Succinivibrio sp.
CGATAATCTGGCGAAGCATGCAACGTAGAGGTTCTGCTGCGCCCCATAACAGCTGATCACCAACAGTGAAAGCTGAAACGAAGTTCTCGCCCATATTCATCTTTCTCATACGACCGATAGGTACATATAGAGAGCCTGATACCTTAGCAGGAGTTAACTCTGATAAAGTAATCTCCTTGTGATTTGGAATTACCTTAGCCCATGGATTCTGAGCTGAAATCAGCTCTTCAATATTAGCAATTGACAGATTCTCTTTTAGCTTAATGGTTAAAGCCTGGCTGTGACAACGCATTGAGCTAATTCTTACACAGTTACCGTCAATTGGAAGAGTGCCTGGTGCATAACCTAGAATCTTGTTGGCCTCAGCCTGGCTCTTCCATTCTTCACGGCTCTGTCCGTTTTCAAGTTCTTTATCAATCCATGGTAAAACGCTACCAGCTAATGGAGCTCCAAAATTGTCTGTTGGGAAGGAAGAATCGTTCATCTTAGCGCGAACCTTACGCTCAATGTCTAGGATTGAACTATGAGGATCAGCAAGCTCTGAATTAACACAGTCATATAATGCGCCCATCTGAGATAAAAGCTCACGCATATTCTTAGCACCGGCACCTGAAGCAGCCTGATAGGTCTGAGTTGAAATCCACTCAACCTTACCAGTCTTGATTAGACCAGCTAAAGCAATTAAAAGCAGACTTACGGTGCAGTTACCGCCAATGTATGACTTGATGCCTGCATTTAAAGCGTCATCTAAAACATCGTGGTTAACTGGATCCAGAATGATTTTGGTTTCATCCTTCATTCTTAATGTAGAAGCAGCATCAATCCAGTAGCCATTCCAACCAGTATCTCTTAAAGCCTGATACATTTTGGTGGTGTAATCACCGCCCTGAGCAGTGATAATAATATCCATAGCTTTTAATGCATCAAGGTTATATGCATCCTGAAGAACGCCATAATCCTTGCCATTAAATGAAGGTGCTTTCTGACCTGTCTGTGAGGTTGAAAAGAATACAGCATCGATTAAGTCAAAATCTTTTTCCTGCTGCATACGCTCCATAAGAACGGAGCCGACCATACCACGCCAACCAATCAAACCAACTTTCTGCATTTAATCCTCTCTTTATGTTAATGATTTATATCAGATCATTTTTCGCAGTGTTCAACAGTAAAGCTCTTTGAGAAACTGCCATCTTCAGCATTTAAAACTACTGATATTTTCTTTCCTGACTTAATCATATCGGAAAAAGTTTGAATTTTACAAAAATTGTCAGAAGTCTTCTTAATGTACAAATCTAGTGCATCATCTTTGTTTTCTGCATCAAAAAAAGCAGTTTTACTTAGAATAATATCCAGAAAAAATGATTTTTCGCTTAATGCGATGTCATTTAGAGTTGCATGCTCATCTAATTTCATAGGAAGCTTGTTTTTTATGCCTCTGACTGCTAATGCATCATCATTTCTCGTGTATACGGTGTATACGAAATAACCTGCAAATAAAGCAGCAACAACTACGAATAGTTTAAAATTTCGGGCAATTTTTCCTAAAATAACAGCACGTTCACCATTAATACGGTTAACATTCTGCATAGCCTTGGCATAAAATCTCGCCTGAGGTTCATGAGAGGAAATAGTATCGTCAGTATTATCAATATAAGCGGCAGACACTTCTTTAGATAAGGAGGAGTCTTCAGGATTATCCGTTCCTTCTGAATTTTCAAGTCTCTCCTTATC
>JAGDBH010000225.1 GCA_017959135.1 Succinivibrio sp.
CGCGAGCTAGGTCATGATATGACCATCCGTGCCTGGGCAACTCTAGTAGCACCTAAGGATACCCCTAAGGATGTGCTGTATGTACTGCGTGCATCTGCAACCAAGGTTGCAAACTCACCTGAGTTTGTTGAGTACTTCTTAAAGCAGGGTATCGATCCAACCAATATTGTCGGTGAAGAAGCCAACAAGATGATGAAGGATGACGATGCAATGTATGCTGAGTTCCTGGCTCAGATTCAGAAAAATAAATAAAAACAGAAAGATATATACTGATTTCGTACATAAGGAGGTTTAATTCATGATCACCATGAAAAGCTGCAATTTAATTGTGGCTGCAGTTACACTTGTTATAGGAGCGATGATTGCATATACCTCCTATGGTTACGGAATCAGTATGACAATGTTTGGACCAGGTGCAGGATTCTGGTCCTTTATTCTAGGTGTTGGGCTAATAGCGGTGGCAGTGCTGATTGTTATTGATACCCTTCACCATTCAGATGAATTTACAGCCATTCAGGTTAAAGTTGGAGAAAAAGCAAATTTACAGGCCTATAAACTGATGGTGCTATCTGGCGTTTTTGTTGTGCTTTTAGAGATATTAGGCTTTTATCTTGATGCTTTCCTCTTTATGTGTGCCTGCATGTATCTTCTGGGAATGCGCAGATCTTCCTCAATCATAAGCGTTGCGCTGGCATTCTTGGCTTTTATTTATGTGATTTTTTCCCTATCGCTACATATCAATTTACCTTTGCCGATTTTCTGGAGCTAGACGATGGATTCGATTATTCAAGCTTTTGGTATTCTCGTTACTTTTGAAAACCTTGGTCTTCTGGCAGTCGGCACTGCAGTCGGTATTTTTGTGGGAGCAATGCCTGGCCTTTCTGTAAATATGGGACTGGCTCTGCTGTTTCCTATTACTTTTTCTGTAGGTGGCTGGCACGGCATCATTATGCTTTTAGGCATTTACTGCGGAGCTATCTACGGCGGTTCGATTACCGCAATTCTTTTAAAAACTCCTGGAACTCCTGCCTCGGCTGCCACCACTCTTGACGGTTACCCTATGGCAAGGGGAGGTCAGCCAGGACGGGCTCTTGCTATCTCAACAACAGCCTCAACCTTTGGAGGCGTATTTTCAACTGTATGTCTGGTGCTGTTTGCTCCTATGCTGGCAAAGATTGCTCTGCAGTTCTCCAAGCCTGAGTACTTTGCTCTGGCGATTTTCGGTATCAGTATGATTACCTCTGTTGCTCCAGGCTCAATTCTAAAGGGAATTATCGGCTGTCTGGTGGGGCTGTGGATTGCTACTATCGGACTTGATCCGATGAGCGGTATGGAGCGTTTCACCTTTGGTACTCTGTATCTTTCAGGAGGTATCTCCTTTATGCCTATACTGATTGGTCTGTTTGCGCTGACACAGGTGTTCATAAATGCAGAAGAGATGTATCAGCGATCTACCACTGTACAGAAGATAACAATCGATAGTGTCTATCCAAAATGTGAAGACATGAAACTTATCTGTCCAACACTTGTCAGATCCTCTGCCATAGGTACTTTCATAGGCTGTGTCCCTGGAACCGGTGGCGATATCAGTTCCTGGATCTGCTACAACCAGGCCAAGACCTGGGCCAAGGATAAATCAAAATTCGGAAAGGGGGACCCTAGAGGAATTGCCGCCTCTGAGTCGGGCAACAACTCTATCGTGGGAGGTGCCTTCATTCCTGTTTTAACTCTGGGTATTCCTGGCGATGGCGCAACCGCAATTATTCTTGGAGCTCTGATGGTTCATGGTATTCAGCCTGGTCCTCTGCTTTTCATAAATCACGCTGTGGATGTATATACTGTTTTTCTGGGTCTTATGATTGCCAATTTTGTGATGGGTTTTTTCGGTTTCTCTCTAATAAGACTGTTCTCTAAGGTAACCATGATACCAATGGTGTTCCTGCTGCCAATCATCACTGTAATGGCGGTAATAGGAACCTACTCATACGCAAATTCCATGCAGGATGTATATATCATGTTTGCTGCCGGTGTTATCGGCTACTTTATGTACAAGTTTGATATGGGCGTGCCTGGGGTAATTATCGGTATTATTCTTGGAAAACTTGCAGAACAGAATTTTACCGGTTCACTGATGATGAGTGATGGATCCTTATCTATCTTCGTTACCAGTCCAATCTGTTTTATCTTCCTGCTCCTTGCTCTGATTGGTCTTTTATCTCCACTTTACAAGGATTCGATAAGAAGACTCTTCACAAAATAATTTTTTCTGACTAAATTCTGTGTTCTGCAGAGGATATGATCCTCGCAGAACCCGTTCTTTGTGATCGAGATTCTAAAATTAATAACCACATTCTGAACAAAAGAATAATCACTCCAACTTTCAATCC
>JAGDBH010000226.1 GCA_017959135.1 Succinivibrio sp.
CGCCCCAGTCTGTATCTGCAACCTTCTTTCTAGGCTGATATTCCTCTACTGAAAGCTCCTCAAGATCTTCAATATCGCGCAGGGACTCAATGGCATCCTCTTTATTGGTAAATGGAGCATGAGCCTTAAGATGCAGACAGTGTGAATTGTAAATCAGAGTGTAGCCTGCAATTCCTGTTTTCTCCTGATAGGCTCTGCAGAAACCTCCGTCAATCACAAGCAGTTTTCCCCTTGCTCTGACTGGAGATTCTCCCTGCTTTGCCATAATCGGAGTATGACCGTTGATGATATGTCCTTTTTTAGGATTCAGTCCGAACTCCTTTAAAATCATTTCACAGGTTTTGACCTGATGATAATAGTCGTAATATGGATTTCGTGGCTCATCCTGAATTGAATCCTCCTTTATAAGGAGTTTTTCAAAGATCTTCATGCGTCTGCCGGATAGTGGAGATAATGGAGCTGTCCACATGTACCAGAAGAAATCCAGATGGTCATTATCTCTGATTGTATAGCCTTCACGGATTTTGGTCTGACAGTAGTCAAAATAATCTCGTCCGGAAAGATAGGTATCATTGCATTTAATCTTTAGAAATTCACCGTTCTCATCTAAAGGAACACAGCCGTGATACAGAAGATTTCCGTTGTAGCATTTGTACATGTCTCCATTTGTAAAGAGGAACTGAATGTGCTCTCTTAATCTTACCGAGCTTGTAAAGGATGAAATCAGATCATCGATGATTTCCTGCTCGCCTGCTGTAAGTCTGTATGGATCCTTTTCATCGACAGTAGGCATATCTGTGAAAATCAGATGATAGTTTTTGCCGTCATTAAGCCTTACGGTTCCTTTTTTCAGGTCGATGTGATCAAAAAGCTTTAGGTCCTGAAGATTGTACTCAGGATGTCTGTCGATGATAGCTCCCATAAGCTTCATTCCCATGACAGACAGAGCTTTCTGCAGAGCCTGGTAATGATCCTCTTCCCTGTAGGTCTGGGTACTGAAGATTACAAGCTTGCGCAATGAGATGCCATAACCGTTCTCTAGCATCTTATAGTTGTTGTAGCGAAGGTTGTTGAGCAGTACGTTGATGATACACATGCCGCTGCCGCAGGCAGCTCCCATCCACAGTACATCATGATTGCCCCACTGCAGATCAAGATGATGGTATGAGGTCAGCACATCCATGCATTTATCAGGACTTGGTCCTCTGTCAAAGATATCGCCTAAAACATGCAACTTGGCTACCGCAAGAGTTTTAATAAGCTCGCAGACATCTCGGATAAAGAGTTCAGAACTTCCCGTCTCTACAATGGTCTGAAGAATATTCTCGTGATACTGACGTCTTATATCATCCTCATCAGATTTGGAGTGCATCATCTCATCGATAATATAGGCAAACTTGGTCTTGATGATTGATCTGACCTTTTCTCGACTGTATTTTGAGGAGAAGAAATTACACATATCAATCAGATTTACGATAGACCTTTTGATGTAATCCTCGGTGAAACGGTTTTCATTCTTAAGCTTTCTGATGACAGTCTTTGGATAGTAAATCAGAGTACAGAGCTCATCCTGTTCCTGAAGAGTACTGTTTACAAGAACAAGCTTTACCTTGTCCTTAATAACTCCTGAGGCATTATTGATGATATGACGGAAAGCATCATACTCACCGTGAATATCCGATATGAAATGCTCTGTACCTTTAGGAAGGCTCAGCTCAGATTTAAGATTGATGAGTTTTGAATAAACTGCACAGCGGTTAGGATACTGAGACGCCAGAAGTCTTAACAGTCTTAGTCGCTGTGGATTTAGTTTTCTCGTAGCAGACATTTTAACCCTATGTTTGTAACTGGTTGTTTTATCTTTATTTATATGTTCTAGGTTTTAATCTTATTGTCGTTTTATTCTGAGTATTTGTAGTGAGCTGCTCTATAGTAGATTGCCTCGCAGTCCTTTCTGTACAGAAGAACAAACTGA
>JAGDBH010000227.1 GCA_017959135.1 Succinivibrio sp.
CGGTATTGTTAATCTCAACACTGATATCATTAGGATATTTAATGATATCACCAGGAAGCATTCCCCTTCCTGAAACCATATTCTCAGAGCAGCACAGATACAGTCTGCATCTTCTCTTAAGACCAAGCTTTAAAGCCAGGCATAGTGCACCTGAAAGATAGATGACAGCAGTCTTGTCTGTTCTCATGGTTTCCATGAATTTTTCAGGCTTTAAGGAATATCCGCCGGTATCAAAGGTAATTCCCTTGCCTACCATGGCAACATCAAGAGGAGCAGCCTCATCCAGATTTGAAGGAATTACATCAATAATTCCCATGCATGGAGCTTCATCTGAAGCCAGACCAACAGCCTTAAGGCCGGTGCAGCTTTCAAAATCCTTGTCTCCGCGTTTGATTAAGGTCAGAGATGCCTTGGCACCACATTCTGAGGCCGCTGACTCAATTTCATCGAACAGTGCCTTTACAACTGAGGTTGGAGTACTGATCTTTGAATCGGTATCTGCAATTGCTCTGAACTTTGAAACAAGATTTGCCATAGCTTCATTCTTAGAAAGCTCTTCTGCGGCTAAATCATATTCAACGCTGATGTCGTGAATTCCGTCATACAGTGCAGTTACAAACCAGTAGAACTCGTTTGGTGAAAGCTTTACCTCTGAAGACAGTCTGATTGAGAAACAGCCAAGAGAAGCAATGGTTCTTGCCGCACTCTGATACCATTTGAAATCAGATGAGCTTACAAAGACGTCATAGCCGCCATTTGAGGATGGAACAAACTTGGTTTCAGCATCAAATGGAGAATCAGCCTTGCCTTCCTTAAGATTGATGGAAACAAGCTTCATCTCTGAAGCATAGTTAGGAAATAATTTAATCATTACTGTTTTACCTTCCACATAGTACCGGCTTCACGTAACTTAGGGATCTTGGTGGTAATCTCCTCAATTACGGTATCAATTTCACTGTCCTGAGTATATCTTCCAAATGACAGTCTGATAGAAGCACGGGCCAGATTATCGGAGTGACCGATAGCCTTTAGAATATATGATGGCTCAAGTGAGGTTGATGAACATGCAGATCCGGTTGATGCTGCAATTCCTGAAAGGGTAGGAAGCAGCATATGACCATCAATACCGTCAAAGCTTAGGGACAGAATATTTGGAAGACCTTCTGTTTTAGAACCGTTTATTACAAGACCAGGAACATCCTTGATACCCTCAAGAAGTCTTGCTCTCATCTTCTCAAAACGAGCCTTATCCTTTTTTCCTTCAGTTCTTAAAATATCAAAAGCTTTACCTAAACCGGCAACTTCATGAGTAGGAACGGTTCCGCCTCTAAGTCCCTTTTCCTGTCCGCCTCCATAAATCTGGGCAAACAGAGGAATATTGGAGCTGCGTTTTACATACAGGGCACCAACACCCTTTGGTCCACAGACCTTTTCTGCTGTAAGAGAGACCATATCAATATCTGAATTGTCATAATCCATCTTCAGATATCCGATTGACTGGGCAACATCAGAGTGAAAATAAACCTGATGGCGATGACACATTGATGCAATAGCATGAATGTCGCTTACTGAACCTAAAACGGAATTTGCCTGAGCAATTGAAACCAGGAAAGTATCTTCAGTAATACTGTTTTCAACAGTTTCAACATCGATTACACCGGCATGGTCTGGGGTAAGGTAGGTTACCTTATAGCCTTCCTCTTCTAAAAGCTGACAGACTTCTAAAATAGCCTTGTGCTCAATCTTAGAGGTGATAATGTGACGTCTCTTGTCGCCTTTTTTAGCTAA
>JAGDBH010000228.1 GCA_017959135.1 Succinivibrio sp.
TTGAAGTTCTTTAACTCTTCTGCTGTTGGACGGATGAACATGTTGGTTACGAAGTGAGCCTGCCATGCAACCTCAACAACGAAACGGATTGCCATACGGGTGTTAGCATTAGCACCGCAGAAACCGTCAACAACATATAGTTTCTTGTTTGACAGCTCTTTACCAGCTAGAGTCTTTAAAACATTCCATGACTCAGTTGATAGTGGCTTGTTGTCGTTCTTGAACTCATCGGTGGTCCACCAGAAGTTAGCCTCTGATGAAGCATCCTTAACGATGAACTTGTCTTTTGGTGAACGACCAGTGTAAACGCCAGTCATAACGTTAACTGCGTTTAACTCTGTATCCTGACCCTTATCAAAACCAGTTAAACCAGCTTTGGTTTCTTCAGCATATAGGGTTTCGTATGAAGGGTTGTGTACGATTTCGGTAGCAGAACTGATACCGTATTTAGCTAAATTAAGCTCGTCGAATAAGCTCATTTTTTTCTCCAAGTGTTATCTGAGAATAACTCAGGTTTTTGATAGGTTACAAATACGATTTTAGCAGTAAAAAGAAAACTTGTGCATATTTTTTATTAATTATTCGATCATTAATTATCATTTTTGAAAAAAATTTTATTTTTCAATACTGAAAAACATTGTCATAACCTCTATCTATGTTAAATGGTATAATGCACAGGTTCGCTGATTCTATGTGGCATAAATGCCCTTAAGGCATTGGCTGAACCTACCACGCCACAAGGTGGTTGCACTTCTTTATAAAGGAAGATAAAGAAGGTAAAAGACTTTGTATTAATACAAAATACAGCATTGCGCCAATTGATCACTTTTGGCCATTTTTTTAGCTTAGATTTTTTAATTTATAGGTTTTTATGAGCAAAATCAGCGTTAGTGAGAAAGCACAGGAATACTTTCTGAACATTATCAGCAAGCAGAAAATGGAAGGCCTTGCTATTCGTCTTACTGCAACTAATGTAGGAACCCCTGGTGTTCAGTGCGGTATTCTGTACTGTCCAAAAGAGTACATCACCTCTAATGATGAACACTTCCAGATGAAAGGTTTTGAAATTGTTATCGACAGTTCAGTTTCAGAATACCTGGACGGTTCTGTTATCGATTTAACCAAAAACGAGGAAGACGGTGAAGATCTTCTGACCTTCCACGCACCTAACCTAAACAAGCAGGATCTGCCTCCTGATGCAACTCTGTTCGACAGACTGAAGAGATTTATCGATGTTACCGTAAGTCCATCACTGGCATCTCACGGCGGTGCAGTCTCTCTTGTTGATGTTACTGAGGACGGTATTGTTAAGGTTAAGTTTACCGGTGGCTGTCTTGGCTGCTCAATGGTAGGCATTACCCTGAAGGAAGGTATTCAGACTCAGCTTAACCAGGCTTTCCCAGGTCAGATTAAGGATGTTGTTGACGTAACCGAGCACGAGGTTACCGACGAGACTTTCGGTTAATACAAACAGGTTCTAAACTTAGCTAAAGACTAGAACTGGTTTTAACTTCTGATAAGGCGGCAGAGATGCCGCCTTATTGTTTATATTTAACTCTAAGTTAAATCTAATCTATATCACGTATTCTTTGCACGTCTTTTAAAAGCCATATAAAAGAGTGTTATTTAAATATAAGGATAGGAGATTTTTTTTGTGAGCTCAATCATATCTTTACCTTTGGTTTATTTTGTACTAGGATCTGCATCCAACGCTCTGTTCCTGTTTGGACTTACAAACGAGAACTCAAGAAATAATATGTTTAAACTTATTTTTGCAGTGATAGGAATTGCCTTCTATATATGGGCAGTTAAAAACTAGGGAAGTTAATGACAAAATATAACGTCGTAAAAATTCTGAAGGGAGAAATTATGTACCTGGGCAACGGTGATGACTGGATGAGGTCACCTGCAGGTGCAAGGGAATTCTGTGAGGAGACAGCACAGAAAATCGCATTAAACTACAACCGTCATTTCTGTGATTTAGGCGGTGAACACTATAACTACATCCGAGTTAAAGCATCTTAACCGATTCTTCCTATGAGGCTATCTGATGATAGCTCTCTTCAATTCAATTCTTTTATTTAAAACACAATTCAGTCAATTGCGTACCGGAAAAGTAAAACTGGATTCTTGTATTCAGAAAAAAGAAGATTAGGTATGCAGACAAGAATAATGCCTCAGATGAGGCATTTTCTATTCTGATTTAAGAGAACGTCCAAGTAAGGACATGGCGGCATCCAGACCTGATTTGCCGTTGTATATGATTTCATATACCTCATGACATATAGGCATCTGAACACCAGTCTTATCACACAGATTGCGAACAACCTTACTCATGGTATAGCCTTCGACAACCTGACCAATCTTATTCAAGGCATCCTGACAGCTTAACCCCTGTCCTAGGAAGAAGCCGAATCTTCTGTTTCTGGACTGGTTATCAGTACAGGTTAGAATAAGATCTCCCAAACCAGACAATCCCATAAAAGATTTCTCGGTTGCGCCAAAGGCAAGGCCAAGTCTTGTCATCTCGGCAAGACCTCTTGATATCAGTGCTGTTCTGGCATTTGCGCCAAAACCAAGTCCGTCAGACAGACCTGCACCAA
>JAGDBH010000229.1 GCA_017959135.1 Succinivibrio sp.
AGCTTTAAAGAACCTTTTTTTACAGATATTTACAAAGCTATGTCTGGACAGATGGTTGTTTCCTGTCTTTCTCCTTATTATGTAAACGGAGAATTAAAGGGGGTCATGGGGGTTGACTGCAACCCAAATAAAATATACGAGTTAGTTAAATCTATTGCTGTTGAAGAAAGTGATCTCTATTTTATCCTAAGTCAGAAAGGTGAAATTCTGTTTGTTAATTTTGATTCAGATGCTCTGAGTGTATCCATGGGTGAGGATATTCGTAATTCTAAGGAGAAGTCACTAGCAGAAGTTGCAAAACATATGACTGCTCAGAAAAGAGGATTTGAGTCTGTAACAATTAAGGGGAAAGACTATTTCATTGCATATACTCCTGTGAAGAAAGTTAACTGGAGCTTTGCTTCTCTTATTCCTGTCGAGAAGGTTTATACCCCTGCAAAAAATATTAGACAGCATCTGAATGAGGTCCAGAATCAGTTTTACGACAAGATAGAAAAATTTATTGAAATTATTGCCGCTTCAACCCTAGGATTTGTTCTGATTCTGCTGTATGTGATCCTTAAACGTATTATTCCTCTGTCTGACAGTGTGGTTAAGCCTATTCTTCAGCTGACGCGTAGTGTGAATGAATTCGCATCAGGTGATCTGGATAAACGAGTAGATTTTAAGTCGAAGGACGAGATACAGAACATAGGTGACAACTTTAATTCTCTTGCTCAAAGGCTTCAGGATACTATCAGAGATCTGTCCGTAGTATCTGCTCAGAAAATGAGGCTTGATGCTGAAATCAATGTTGTAAACGAAATACTGGTTAACTATCTGCCTGATGATTTCTCCATTGCAGATAAACACAATTTTGATCTCTTTGCTGTTGAGTACCCTGCAAAGACATCAGGCGGTGATTATTTTGATTTCTTCATGCTGGATGATGATCATATGGCTATAAGTGTCGGTGATGTTTCTGGCAGAGGAGTTCCTTCAGCTCTGTTTATGATGATTTCAAAGTCAGTTATCAAGAGCTTCAGTAAGATGAATCCTAACCAGGATTTAGGCTCTCTTTTCACAATGGTTAATGATCGTCTTCATAAACACAATACCGAAAAAATGTATGTTGCCGTTTTCTTCGGCGTTATTGAGCTTAGCTCTGGCAGAATGAAGTATGTAAATGCCGGTCATTTTGCTCCTTACATTTTCAGAGACCAGAGTCAAACCGGTAATTTCCTGATGGATGAATCAATAGATCCGATTATGGCATTAACTTCGGATGCAACTTTCCGTACACGTGAGACAGTAATAAATCCTGGTGACATAGTATTTATGTACACGGACGGTATAACAACAGAGCTCTCAAACAGTGGTGAGAAATTTGATGAGGATATGCTGACAGACGCGGTTTTTGAGGCAGCTAAGGCAGGCATGTCATCAAAAGAGATTGTAGAGGCAAGCCGTAAGGCTGCAGTAGAGTTTGCCGGTCATCCTGAGTTTAATGATGATATTGCTCTGTTGTGTTTAAAACGAAAAAAATAACAGGAATTCTGAATACACATGGAAGATCTGAAAGAAAAAATAGCTAACAGTATCAGAAGGAAGATTATGGTTCTGTCGTTAGGCGGAGCTTTTCTGGCATTTCTGTGCATATTCTGTGTATTTTTGTTTACTATGTACTCAATAAATGAGAATCTTTCTGACTGGCTCCCTCAGCTAAAGAATAGTCTCAGTGAGGAGGTGGATGATCATACAAGTAAGTCCAAAATGCAACTGTATGAAAACCATGTGATTGCTGATGCCTCTACACTGGAACTGAACTTTAGAAAAGCAATGGATGACTGCGATCTGCTTGCCATAACAATGTCAACCTATGTGAATAATCCAAATCGTTATAGAGCTCGTGATGTTGTAACAGAAAAGGCTGTCTATGATAATAATGTTGAATATAATGATTTCAGCCGAGGAGTTAACATAAATTCTCCTGCTGTCAGAAAAGATATTGCGGTGGTCAATAACATTAAGGATCTTCTTAAAAATATTGAATCCCAGTATAAAAAATTACCTATTTCTTTTTATGTTATCTCAAAGAGTGGCTACTGTCTGAGCATAAATTCCAATGTCGAAAGCAACAACGGAAATCAATTCTCGTTTTTGGCCTTAAACCAGGATAAAAAAAATTTTGAATGCAGAGAGCTGCCTGCCTACACAATTCACGATAACAGTAATGTAAAGGTTGAACACGGCCTTGTAACAGAGGTTTTCGAAAATAATGGAGAGCCTGTTGTCAGTTACTCTACACCTTTTTTCGACAGTAAAGGTTTTGCCGGAGTCGTGGCATTTGACGTAAGTCTGACTGATCTGACCAGGTTTTCATACAGACAGGATGAAGATCATGAGTGGAAGTTTTTCTTTATGGATAAGACTGGAAGAATCAGGATGTCCACCTTTGATGAAGGAATTTTTTCTGTATCAGCTGATCTTTCCTTAAAGCAGATTGCCAATGCAGATATAAAGGCTCTTGTTTCCAATGTGAATAATGACCGCTCTGGTATCTCTCTTATCAGTATGGATGGCACAAGCTATTATGTTGCTTTTTCTACTGTTCCTTCTTTAAATGGTTATCTTGCAGATGTTTACTTCGAAGATGATATTAAAAAAGCGTTAAAAGCATCAAGGGAACAACTCTTCGATCTCCTTTCAGATAAGAATGATCAGATTTTCTCGATTATCGGACGTTTCAGAATCGCATCTTTCATTTTCCTTGTACTGATGCTACTTATTTCATTAACTATTGCCTATAAAGTTGTAAAAAAGTACACCAGTCCTATTGAACTTATTTCTCAGGAAATCAA
>JAGDBH010000230.1 GCA_017959135.1 Succinivibrio sp.
ACCTAAAACAACAGCACAGTTATGCTCTTTAGCATATGCTAAAACAGCCATAGAGCACCCTGGTCTTGAAAAATCGATAATCAGATCAGGTACTACTGACAATTCATTTATATTTGGAACAACTTCGACATTGCATCCGTTTGGGAGAGAATCTCTGTTTTTATCGATACCACAAACCACTTTAGCATCAGCAAGACCGCGACAGCATTCCCATAAAGCGTGGCCCATACGACCGCCTAAACCAACAATACAAATTTTAAGCATGCTTAAAGCTCCTTTTTCATTTTTATTAAGTGGTCGTTTATATAGCCGATTCTCTTCAATCCAAGATTCTCGTAAAAAATAAGTCCACCACTGTTCTTTGTTTCAACATCAACTTCTATACTGTGCCCACCTTTGAGCAGAACCATCTGTTCTGCTACCTTCATAAGATTAGATCCTATTCCTAGTCTCATGTATTCAGGCGCAATATAAAGAGCAAGTATCTGACCTAATTTTATTTCGTTAACGAAAGTTAAAAAACCATAAAGTTTATTTGCACCACAAACAAGCACTGTCTTATAGTTCTCACCATTTAAGCGCTCTTCCCAGTATCTGGTGAACTCCTCCGGTGGAAGATTTATTGGCTCTGCTCTGTTTTCATATACAGCAGATTCAAGCTCAAGCTTAACGATGGCAGCTGCATCCTTAACTTCAGCCCAGCGTAATGTTACTACATCTTTATTTTTAAGAGTTATGGTAGTTTCAGCCATTCTAATTTCCGCTCTGTTTTAATAGTGCATGAGCTGACTGACGGGTTGCTTCAGTTACTACATTTCCACCCATCATTCTGGAGATTTCTTCAACTCGTCCATTCATATCAAGCTTTGTAACAAGTGAGTGAACATTACCGTTATCTTCAACCTTGTTCACTAAAAACTGCTGATTAGCACTTGCTGCAACCTGAGGCAGATGAGTTACAGTTATTACCTGCACACTCTGACCTAGCTGTCTTAGCAGATTGCCTACGCTTGAAGCGGTTCTACCTGAAATACCGGTATCAACCTCATCGAAAATAAGGGTTGGAGTTGAATTTGCTGAAGAGGTCAGAACCTCAATGGCAAGAGCAAGTCTGGACAGCTCACCACCAGAGGCAACAGCTCCCAGCTCTTTTGGAGACTCTCCAAGATTTGCAGAAAATAGAAATTCAACGTCATCTCTTCCACCTAATCTAGGACGACAGTTTTCATCACGAACAACATTCACAATAAAAACACCATCCTTCATGGCGAGATCTTTAATCTTTAAGGAAACCTCTGAAGTCATGCGTTTTGCTGCAGCTGCTCTTAACTCAGAGAGTTCACTGCATTTTGACTCATAATCATCTCTGAGCTTTTTTACATTAACAGTTAAATCTGCAATCTGCTCTTTTAAAGAAAGGAAATGCTCAAGCTCTTTTTCAAGACGATCCTTAACCTTATAAAGTTCCTTTGGCTGAACATCGAAACGTCTAGCAAACTCGTGACATTTTGAGAGTTTCTCAGACAGTTCCTCAACAAGTTCAGGATTTGCCTTCAATGTTAGATCATTCAATGCATCACGTGCCAGATCAAGGTGTTCTGCTGCCTTTGAAAGATCGTCAATAATCGGGTCGATGCTATCCTTGGCATAGACACTGACACGGCTTAAATCAGAAATTCTTGCAGAGATAATATCAATGATATTGTGTTCTTCATTCTCCAGGACACCTAAAGCAAGAGCTACTGCATCCTGAGCCTGAGACTGATGCTGCAGAGAGTCATAATCAAGGCTTATCTGCTCGTAATCGCCTTCCTTTAAATCAAGTTTATTTAAGGCATCAAGCTCAAATTTAAGATTCTTGTAATTAGATGCGCCCTGCTGCTGTTCATCAGCAAGCTCCTGCAGCTTTCTGCGGCTTACATTATAGGCATTGAAGGCTTCATCTACAGCCTTAACCTTATTATTAAGCTTTCCAAAATCATCAACTAGCTTAAGCTGATTACTCTTGTCTATAAGCTTGATACTTGCATGCTGACCATGTATGGCAACCAGCATGGCTCCTATTTCCTTAAGCCAGGCAAGAGTGCAAGGAGTATCGTTGATATAAGCTTTTGATTTTCCGTCAGAACCGATAACTCTTCTTAACATCAAAGAGCCATCGTCACTCATAAGATCATGAGATTTTAAAAAGAATTGAGCCAGTTCATTCTTATCAATAGAAAAAACAGCATTAAGTTCTGCCTTTGAAGCTCCGGTTCTGACCATATTAGCATCAGCTCTGGCTCCTAAAAGCAGAGATAATGCATCTACAGTAAGGGATTTGCCTGCACCGGTTTCACCGGTTATACAGGTCATTCCGGAATTGAAATCTAAAGTATTCTTGGTACTTAAAGCAAAATCTTTAACAATTAGCTGTTCTAGCATAAAACAATCCAGTTATACCAGGCTCTTGCCCCATCCTAATTTCTTTCTTAAAAGACTGTAGTAGTCATATCCGCGTGGGTGCATTAAAGTCAGAGGGATCTGATGCTGTCTGATCATTACAGTACATTTGGTATCAGCTCTCATAGTAACCTGACCGTCACAGTTAATTGCAATCAGCTCTGGTAAATCATCCGGGCATTCAAACTCGATTTTAATTTCACTCTTGCCAGGAATGATAATTGGAGAACAGTTAAGCGAATGAGGGAACATTGGAACCAAAGATAAAAGATCAAGATGAGGTTCAATAATAGAGCCGCCAGCAGATAGTGAATAGGCGGTTGAACCTGTAGGTGTGTTGATAATAATACCATCACCTCTGATGGTATACATATACTTATCACCGATGGATACCTTAAGAACCATCATGTGAGCAATCGTACCAGAGTGAATTACAGTCTCATTGGTAGCAAGAGAATGACCAACCATCTCTCCTACTCCATCCTCAGAACGACGAGAAACAATAACATCAATCATTGTTCTCTCTTCGAGAGTGTATTCTCCGTTTACAATTTTCTTTATGTTTTCATCAAGATTTGATGGACTTACATCTGTAAGCAGTCCAAGATGACCTCTGTTGATTCCAAGCACAGGAACCTTAAGATCAACCAGTGTTCTTGCTACACCTAAAACAGAACCATCTCCACCGACAACGATAATCAGATCAACATCCCGCATATCTCTTCTTGAAATGCATTCAAGGTCAGGAAGATTAAAGCCTACCTGTGTATTGGCATCAATATAGACTTTTACACCATGAGAAGAGAACTTCTGAGCAATTTCCTTAATTGCAGAAGACAAAGGTCTTTTGTAAACCTTGGATATGATTACAACTGATTTGATTTTCTTTTGCTGTACGTTTTCGGTGGCCACGTAAAGACTCCTACGTTTTTTGTTTATATTTTACCTTGCAGGTAGCCTTTTTTCAAAAAAACACAGCACATTTTGATGCATATTTTTCTTATTTAATGAGCCAGCAATCTATTGAGGAACTGACTCACACTCAAAAACAAAATCCTTAAAGGCAATATGATTGCTCTTTTTATGATAATCATTGATCTGAGTATTGATGGTGTTTATTTGACTTGTAAATTCTGACTGGATGTATTCTAGGACTGCGGATAACAGATTATATGCCTGCATTCCGTTTGCCCTGGTCTTTTTAATAGAACAGTACAGATCATTCATCTCTACACAAACTGAATACCAGCTTAAATCCTCAGGGATTGCATCCTGGTAATTATCATTTATATATTTAACCAGCATCCTGAACTCTGGGACTTCATTTTTATGACTTGAATAATACTTGAGCATCATTGAACCAAGACTGATGACATCATAAAAATCACCGCTGCGCATACACATAGAATAGAAATACTTGCATGCAAGTACTGCAGAGAAAAACTCAACTGCTGGAGATTCTGTCCAGTCTGCGACTTCCTTCTGATTGTAACGGCATACAACTAGAGATTTTAGTGAATCTATGTTGCCAAGTCCCTTCTCAAAGCACTTTATTACTGCCAGAGTCTTAGCGGCTTCATCCATACCAAACTTGGCTGTTTCCCTTAAATTAAGAATAGCCTCATCAATCATGACCTGATTTAAGCAGCCGCTTGCATGAATAATGAATAAATCATACTGGGCTGTTCTATAGTCAGGATTTTTTGGTCCGACTTTCATGAGCATAGCCTTAGCCTTCCTATACTGGGCAGCCTTCATAAACTGTTCGCCACGCTCCAAAGCTGTCATTGATAAAGCCTTCTTTTCCATACACCTCACCTTCATAATTACTTATTTCGGGTTACTTTACAGAGTGTATTTAGAAGTTTAGGTTCATATATAAAATGCAACCTTGAAATGTGTACAGAATTTGGCTTTTATCCGGCAAAATTCGCTAAGAATTGATCATAATCACCAAAAATTCTCAAAAAGGTAAAAAAAATGAAAATAAAATAAAAAATCCCAAAAGAATTCGGCATTCAATTGGGATTTTCTTCGCATTAAGAAATAAAAATACTTATGTATCAGACCATTAAAAACTAGTCTTTATGCAGACCTTTTCTAATTAATGCATCAATTTTCATTGATTCTGTGACTAAAGAGTCATATCTCAAATCAAGTTGTGGCATATATCTTAGATTCAGTCTTGCTGCAAGCTGGGAGCGAAGGAAACCCTTGGCACTCTTTAGTCCAGTCATTGCAGATTTTATTTCTTCCTCGTCAT
>JAGDBH010000231.1 GCA_017959135.1 Succinivibrio sp.
ATGCTGTGTTGGAGTAGAATTTTCTTCCAAACTCTTTTAGCAGCCAGGTCTTTCCCACTTGACGAACTCCCTTGACGATTAGTGGCTTGCGATAAGGGGACTCTTTCCATTTAATTAAATCCTGCATAGCCAAACGTTCCATCTTTCACTTCCTTTTATATAATTATGTGATTCTATACACTTAATTATAGATAAATATGTGAATAATGATCAAATTGTGTTCTTGATTATTATGTTTCAGGTTTGATTTTTAGCAGGAAGGGTGCTCACCAGCTTTTACCGGTGAGCGATACATGAGGATATGTTAAAGTTTTGAGTTAGCCCACTTGGTAAGTGGCTGCTCTAAAAGATGATGTGCAGCAATCGCAGCCGCGAAAATACCAGCACAGATAAGTGAAACCAGCAGTACAGGATTATCATAGCTCCACTGAAGTTTTGGCAGATTTACGTAATCTCTTAAAGCTCTTAGCACAATGGTGTGAACCAGGAAGATTGCGTATGAGTACTTGCCCAGGGTTACTGAAAGAGGATTGTTAAGGCCTCTTGAGATAAAACCTCTGTTGCACAGGAACAGCCAGAACAGTGCTACGAAGCAGATCTGAAGCCATACACCGTCAAGTGCCCAGCGGGTAAGCTCAGGGAACCAGGTCTGAGCATTCAGAGTTGCAATCTGATCAGGTGGAACAGTAAGTCCATCTGGAGTAGGAATACCGGTTGAACCTCCGAACAGACTGATTACGATAGCAAGTAACAGTACTGCCTCAAGAATACTTACACCGATATGAACTGATGAGTCATTCTCCTGCTTTCTTGTTGCAGTGTATGACTTCCAGACCTCGCACAGCAGGAAGCCAAAGCCGATGTAGGCAAAGCCTCTTACCAATGGGTAGATGAATGGTACAACGATGTATACATGTCTTGAGTACATGTAGAAACAGATGAAGGAGATAGCGCCAATCAGTAAGGTTGCCTTCTCATGACCTAATGCCTTGAAAATACAGAAATAAATAACTGACACAAAGAACAGGGCATTGGCAAACCATGCTACATACAGAATGGTTGCATCAGGTCCGAAGTGATGAGTGTTCCAGTCTAAAAGCAGTACTGAGTTGAAAATGTTGACTGACAGTGGGTACTGCATGATATCAAAGCCTGCAGCAATATAGCCTACAAGAGTCAGAGCAATGATGAATGGAGCAAGTCTTAACCACTTTCTTAAAGCAAAGTGAAGTACGGTTTCCTCTGTTCTGATTTTGTAGAACAGGAAGAATCCTGACATGATGAAGAACATCTCAACAGCCTGCCATCCTGAGGTCCATTTAACAAGCCATGAGAACTGTTCAGCTCCTGAAAGATTCAGATATGCAATGTGCACACCTACCACGGCCCAGATTAAAAGAAATCGTAAGAATTCGAGGTTCTTAAATCCTCTTTCACTATACTTTCGCATTTTTTTATCTCTTATTATTTGTTTATTGTTTTGAGAATTCTTTTTAAGAAAAAGTTGTAAAATTGTATATGAAAGCGTTTACATTCAGTGTTATCTCGATCACACATTCACTAGATGACGAAAAAAATGCTCATTTGAAAATACGACTGGAAAGCCATATTTCTTAGAATTAGGCTACAATGTCTTTCAGAAATTTTCTTAAAATTCAAATAACATATGTACATTTTTTGCAGAATTTTTTTATGGAATTTTTAACCGAACACGGGCTGGATATTTTTACTACCATCCTCGGACTTTTATATATCTACTATGAGTACAAGGCTTCAATCTGGGTATGGCTGCTTGGCATTTTAATGCCTATGATTGATATCTATCTGTTCTCAACCAACGGCATGTATGCCTACTCCTTCATCTCACTGGTGTTTGCGCTGGTAGCCATCTACGGCGTCTTAAACTGGAAATACGGCGGTAAGAATCATACCGAGCGTCAGATTACCTGTATGACCTTTAAAAAGATCTGTCGCTATATGATTGCCATGGTGATTCTTTTCGGTATCACCTACGAGATTCTCGTACACTTTACCGACAGTGAAATTCCAGTATTGGATAGCTTTACTACCGCTGCATCATTAGTAGGTGTATTTGCTCTTGCCTATAAATATGTGGAGCAGTGGATTGTCTGGATTGTTGTGGATATTATTTCAGTTATCATGTTTATTCAGCAGGGACTGCCTTTCCGCGCAGGACTCTATGCTTTGTATGTACTAATTGCAGTTGCAGGTTATCGTAAATGGAAATCAATGGCAAAAACATTCCTGTAATCCTGGCAAACGGGGATTTTCCTTTACATCAGATCCCTCTTAAGATTCTGAAGGATACAGATTTTCTGGTCTGCACAGATGGCTCA
>JAGDBH010000232.1 GCA_017959135.1 Succinivibrio sp.
TGGGATAAGGACCTGGGGCTTGAGATCGATTTGAGTGTTAAGGATGTTGCCGGAATTGATCTCATGAATGACAAGAAAGTTAACTCTGGTGCCTGGGATGTTGATGGTGTTGGCTGTGTACCTGCAGTAATCGGAAGTAAAGGTCTTGATGTTACATATATAGGTATAGGTAATAATGAGGCAACCTCTACAGAGATTCTAGTAAGACCTGACAGTGATATTCTCAAGGTTAAAGGTGCTAATCCAGATTATCCTGATGTTTATGGCTCAAGGGAGACAATTCAGAATAAGACCTTCTTTATTCGTAAGTTGTCATCTGCATCTTATATTCTGTCAAACTATCTTGAACTTTTCGATTTAACATATAACGATGTAAAGGTTGTTGACGGTAAGCTTTCTGATTTTGTCAAATATATGGATGCTGGTAACGGCGATGCTATGATTCTATGGTCTCCATCAAGCTTTGAGGCACAGAACCGCGGTTACAAGGCTGCTGCTACTGCATCTCAGGTTGATGCTATTGTTCCTATTTTCTTTATTGCTTGTGGTGATTTTGCAAAGGAAAACCCTCAGACTCTGGCAAGATTTCTCGCAATGTATGACAGAGCCGTTAAAATTCAGAAGTCGGATCCAAAATCTCTTGTAGCGTCATACAAGAATTTCCTAAAGATTTATTCTGGAAAGGATTATTCGGATGATTTCTGTCTTTATGATCTGAAATCTCATCCTGTTTATACTATTGATGAACAGCTAAAGCTCTTTGACAGTGATAGTAATATGAGCGCAATCGAAAAGCTGGAGAGACATCTTATCAGTAGAATTGCGATGATTTCTATGCAGTCTGACGCTGATTATGATCCAAAGGAATATAAACACGATCCTTCAGATCTGTTCCTTAATATTGCCAAAGGTATTGTAGACGGCAAAAAATAATCCATAGAGCAGATTGTCAGGCCTTGTGACCTCCAATCTGCCTGTTTCTTTCAATGGCGGTCGCCGATTTCTCAAAGTTGTTTCCTTTTAAGATGGCATTCTTTCCGTATTTTTCCTTAATCTTAATCATGGCTTTCTGAGCCCTGATTTCTTTTTCTTCCTTTTCCTTGTCGATTTTGGGCTCTTCAGCCTGTGGTCTAGGATCGATCATGGCAAAAAGATCTGTCTGATATGGCTCAGGAGTCTTATTTCTTAGTCCCTCAAGCTGGTCTCTGTCTAAAAGTTCGATTGCACACACTCTGAGTCTTCTGACGTTGTAGTATGGAACAGTAATCCTAGAGTAAAGCTCCAGTACTGCATGATTAACTACAGAAAAGGTAACAGTCGGGAAGGGCAGTGTTACAGTTCCGTGAGCAGGCTTTGGGATAATTCTTCCGTACTGATCTGTATAGAAGTTATTATTAAGCTGTGAGTTTGATTTATTAGGATGATTGTTCTTATCGTAACCGATATCAAGAACAATCTTTGAGCAGACAAGTCCTTCCTTCATAAGATCAAGACATAGCTGTTCTGCCATTTCCTGAATAACGACCTTACCTTCTGCATTTGTATATGAACGAGGAAGTACCTGTCCCTGACTCATGCTCTTTCTTCTACGTACGATTTTTTTGATATCGGATATTTTCGCTGTCTCATAGCCCCAGGCATGATCAATCAGAAATTCTGCTCTTACACCGAAAACTCTGTACAGCAGATCCTCGTTTTCAAGGGAGCATCTGGCGAGATCTCCCATGGTATATATTCCTATAGTCTTAAGTCTTTTCTCAATTCCAGGACCGATACTCCAGAAATCTGAGAGTGGCTGGTGATTCCACATGGTGTATCTGTAGCTCTCTTCAGTCAAAGAAGCCATGCGGACGCCAAATTCATTTGGAGTCGCCTTCTTTGCCACAACATCCATGGCTATCTTGGCAAGAAACATATTGGTTCCAATACCAGCCGTAGCAGTAAGGCCGGTCTGATTGTAAACCTCTCTTAGAATTCTGATGCAAAGCTCTTCAGGAGAACACTGGTAAGCATGAAGATAGGTTGATACCTCCATGAATACTTCATCGATTGAATATACATCTATGTCATCAGGTGCTATAAAGCTGCAGTAGATATCATAGATTCGTGTAGAGTAATCCATGTATCGCTGCATTCTTGGGGGAGCAATTATATAGTCGACAGCAAGCGAAGGATTTTCCTCAAGCTCCTTCTGGTAATATGATTTTCCCTCAAATCTATTTAGGTTATGTTCATTCAGTCTTTTACGGTTTATCTCATCAACTTTCTGAATAACCTCAAACAGACGTGGTCTGCCAGGGACTCCCAATGCTTTAAGAGAAGGGGATACAGCAAGACAGATGGTGTTCTGCGATCTTGCCGCATCAGCAACAACAAGGTTGACTGCAATAGGATCAAGCCCCTTATCAACGCATTCCACAGATGCGTAGAAGGACTTAAGATCTATAGCTATATATATGGGAGTGTTCTTTTCCATATTAAAGTCAGTCATCCTATGGTTATCTTGACTACAGACTCGAAACTTATATCTTTAGCATCAGTGAAGCTGAAAATACGGTTAGGCTCATCAATGCGTCGCAGGTGTCCTGTTACGTTCTGGTAGACTCCACCTTCTTTATTCAGGTCAGGAACAAAGATTCTGAAAGTAACCTTTGGCTTTGTATCTATTATTGTTTTCAGTTTTGCAATTTTTTCATTTATTTCCTGATACTGAAGTGAATTCTCATCAAAATCAGGGGCATCATCAGTAACTCTGTCTACTTCGTCAATTGCATCAGAGTATCCGGTCAGCGCATCAAAGGGCATGAACTGGCTTGCCCTTTGTTCTGCAGTTGCCTTGACGTACTTTGAAGGAGGCCTTTTGAGTTTGATGATGTCTCCATACTTTAATAGAGTCTGTTCGATATCAAAACCATTCATTGCAAAATCACGAACTAAAAAAATATCTAAACTAAGTAATGCTAATAATAATTATACATAAAACTTTAGAAATTTATATACTGTTTTTCAAATTTCTAATAATAATTTGAGCGCAAATAACTATATAGATATAATGGAACTGAATAGACATCAGAGGAGAGATTCATTATGCAGAGATTATCCAGCTTAAAACCATTTTTATTTAATGCTTATTACAGTTGGCTTCTTGATAATGACATTACTCCACATCTGCTTATTGATGCAACTATTCCTAAGGTAAAGGTTCCAATGGATTACGTAAAGAACGGAAACATTATCCTTTCCTTATCTCCTACCGCTATCGGTGATTTTCAGACTCTTCCTCGCGGTATTTCCTTTAAGGCAAGATTTAAGGGGGTTGCTGAAGATCTCTTTGTTCCATACATTGCAATGGAACAGCTGATTGCACTTGAGACAGGATCTGCTCTTCCAATTGGAAAAGCTTTAGAGCAGCTTGACCTTTCTCCAGAACCAGAGGATGGCGATATCTATCCTGATGAGGGACTTGATTCAGATGGTCCTGATTTTGAGCTTGATGAAGGTGAAGAGTCCAGTGAGCCAGAGGAAAACTCATCTTAAGATCAGAAGACTGAAAAAACAGAGAGCAAAGGTAATGCCGAACCATCAAAGGAACCTGGTTTCAGCTTCGTAGACGAATAGTCTTTTATATAAGAAGGTACGGTTCGCAGTGAACCGTATGTTCTTTCTTTCCTCCAAAATCATTTCTTATCTGATTATTATTTTTTTGAGAAACAGATCCTCAAATACGAATAAAAGAATTAGTTTTGCTCATAACTTAATATACACTTAACAATAGTCAAAAAGTCGATTTTTATGGAACCACAATATATATAATGTAGTGGAAAATACTAAAAAAATGTGAGCTTTATTCCATCTTTCTACAAAAGTACGCTGTTTATAAAAGTAGGTACATATTTTCTGCAAAATTTGTATTATACTTAAGTCAAAGGTTAAAGAATGGAATCTGAATTATTTGTATATCTCAGCTTCCGCAAATGAATTTATTCAAGAGGATACGATTATGACTATTGCAGTAGGTTCAACTTCAAATGTAAATGCAATCAAGGGCACAGAGTTCGAAGGCATGTCAATCCAGATGATGGCAGCCATGGTTATGCTTGAGGTTGGCGCAACCAAGAAGAAGGAAGCTGAAAACAAGATTGCTGAAATGAAATCTCAGAACGACAGAGCCAAGGAGCTAAATAATCTTCTAGACAGAATGAATGCTGAACTTGGTAAGTATACCAAGGATGAAGATAGTGATAAGAAAGCAAGAGGTGATATCCTTGCAAAATATGCTAATGAGGCTAAGGGACTAGGTGTTGATGTCAGTGGATGGAGTGGCTCAAAGTCTGGTGATCAGGTTAGAGCAATCACCTCTAGTGTCCAGCACA
>JAGDBH010000233.1 GCA_017959135.1 Succinivibrio sp.
AAAGATGAAATAATATGCATTCCTCCATACATGACATTCTGCCTGTAGAGAACAAAAGTGAAGGTTAAAGCTGCAATTCAAGCTACAGTTTTCTTGCCTTTGCTTTTACGGTCTTCAGCTCAGGAGTTGAATACCATTTAGGAATTGGCTTCTGGAAATCAGAAAAATCATCACGGATACGATCAACATTCTGCTGCATCTTTATAAACATACTCTTGCTTTTAGATGCAATCTTTCCACTTTTCCACAAAGAATACATAGCACTGTAAAGAGCAAAGCGAGTCCAGAATACAGAAGGTATTACTCCGGAGAAATATCCATCCACAACACCGGCACAGAACAGAGGATAAAGCCCCGCAGTCTCAAACTCCAGCATTGCAAAGTCCTCGCAGGCATCTCCTGGTCCATAGGTATAGGATGGAAGTAATATAAGAGAGGAATCTCGGGTGATTAAAACCTTACTGTGATTTAAAGACCCATATCGCATCACCTTTCTGAAGACAGAGAAATTATCAAAGCGTTGAGATAATGCCTCAAGAGCATATTTGTCATTTTTGAAATGAGGCAGTACGGAGATGTATTCTGCAAGATTCTCCATGAAACCTTCATGGCGACTTACAGCTTTTTCGGTCTGAGCCTCAGTTAGAGGAACAGAATGAATATCCTTTAGAATACGCCCAAGTTTCTTCCCTGTAGCATACTGCCATTCCTTAGGAACAACCGAGAGAAAATCAGTTAAGAAACCTGACTCTGTATAAGAGAACAGAGCTGTCACAAGATTATTCTCATCACTGCGGTTAAGGCTTATTGGTTCAGGAAAATGCTCTTTAAGATAAGGGTGAAACAACTCTGCACAGAGAAATGCTTTTTTGATTCGCCCCTGAAGTGAAATCTTGCCCTGAAGACACAGATACTGGTTACCGCCGTTTTTTACAACGGAGTAATCAATTTTATTTTTATCTGTGAAAAGATTTCTATATGTAAGTTTCATAAAAACAAAACAAAAAACTATGTCTTGATTTTATTGTACATTATTTTTGTCAGAGCGAGGATGAGCCTTATCATAAACCTGATGTAAACGTTCTGTAGCAACATGGGTATAGATCTGAGTTGTCAGCAGACTTGAATGCCCCAGAAGCATCTGGACAGAACGTAAATCTGCATCATGGTTTAAAAGATGAGTTGCAAAAGCATGTCTGAAGGTATGAGGAGAAATCTTTGAGGTAATGTTAAGCTCTTTGCAGTAGCATTTGATACGGTACCAGAAAGCATTTCTAGTCATGGGAGCAACACCTTTTCCTGACAGAAAAATATAAGGGCTAGCGCCTTTTGCATCCTTATTCTTTCTTAAGGTTGAAACATAGGTGTCAATCCAGTAAAGAGCAGATTCAGTAAGAGGAACCAGTCGTTCCTTATCGCCTTTACCTCTTACAATGATAAAGCCGTCAGAAAAATTGACATTATCAAACTTCAGACTGACAAGCTCACTGACACGTAAGCCTGTGGCATAAAGAGTTTCAAGCATTGCCTTATCTCTGAGTCCAGTATGAGAACTGAGATCAGGGATATTAAGAAATGCTTCAACGCAGTCTTCAGATAAAACAGATGGAATATGTCTTACAAGCTTTGGATTGGCAATGTGAACACAGGGATCTTCCTCTATCTGCTTATCTGTTTTCAAATAAATACACAGACATCTTAAAGCGACAAGAAATCTTGCTACAGTTGAGGGTTCACAGTCTTCCTTAAGCTTAAGATAGTTTTCAATATCCCCTGAAGAGAAAGGAATAATTCTGGAGTTGTTTTCTACAAGATAGGAAAAGAAAAGTCTCACATCACTAAGATATGATCTTATAGTTGAATCAGACATACCCTTTTCCAGCAGAAGATAATCACTAAAGCCAACAAGAATACGTTCTGATTCATCAATTCCCATAAAGAAAAACTCTCAGATTAGTTTGCCTTTGAAAGCTTCATCAGCTGTGCCATTGACAGAAGTGAACGATGGGAGGTCTTCTGTACACTTGCAAAAAAACGATTGTCGTTCTTGATCAGACAAAATCTGTACACGCCATCTGATTTTGGATAGAAGCTGATTTCTTCGAATTTTGAATTGGCAGACAGTTCAACTGGAGTAGAACCTTCGTGCAGAATTCCTGGAGGATTTCTGTAACCGAAGTTAGAACCGTCAGACCAGTCTGCGTCTGCAAACTTAAACTTGTATGGAGCCCAGTCAGCACGTAGAGTTGCTACTGTGCAGTAGGTATCTTCATCATCCTTACGTAAACGATATGATTCTGATACCTCATAATCATTCATTTCCCCTCTTAGATAGACGGCTTTTTCATTGATAGAAAAACCGCCAGGAACCAGAGATGCTACAGGTGCGTTATTTGAAGAGCATGAACTTAATAAAAAAGCTGCAGCAACTGAGGTTATCATCATTTTTTTAGTAGAATTCACGATAATCCCAATTTAAAATTGATAGTAGTAAACTTAAAATCAGAACCTATTTTACACACAATTTGGGTAAAAAAGGTAAGCCTTAAAACAAAATTTGACAGAGCCATTGTTTATGGATACGACAGAAGCTGAAAATCAGAAGAAACCTTTTGTGGTCGGACTTACGGGAGGAATTGCCTGCGGCAAATCCTCAATTGCATCACTGTTTGCCTCTTTAGGAGTTCCTGTAGTTGATGCTGACAAGGTAGCAAGGGATATAGTGGAGGTTGGCAGTCCGCTATTAAAGATTCTGGCCTCAGAATTCGGAGAGGATATTATCAACGAAGATGGATCTCTTAATCGCAGAAAGCTAAGAGAAATAGTCTTTGATCCGAATGACAAAGACAAGCTTCTGGTTTTAAACAGTCTGATGGCTCCTGCGATTCACTCGGAACTTAAACGACAGATTCTGCTTAAGGGACAGAATGCTGATTATGTAATAGCCATGATTCCCCTGCTCTTTGAACATAAGCTGGAATTTCTTGTAGACAGAGTTCTGGTTGTGGATGTCGACGATGATCTTCAGCTTAAAAGAGTAATGTCCAGAGACCATATATCAATGGACCTTGCGCGCTCGATGATAGAAAATCAGGTAAGCAGAGAATATAGAGTAAAAAAAGCTGATGATTTGATCGAATCTGACGATTCTCCCTTAGATAAAAAGCTTAATGTCGTGTTAAAATTACACAACGAATATAAACAACTGTCGTCCCAGAAAAACAACTAGAGAATCAATGGATCATGTTTAGTTACGATTTTCCTTTAAGTCCAAGGGCAAGAACATATTTAAAGCTTGAACGTGTAATCAAAAGCGCCGAAGCCTGTACTGATCTGGATTCAATCCAGCATGTAATGTTCGCTTTGCGATGTATTGTTGATTTCATTGATCTTGTTGATGGTTCCAGTGCAATCAAGATTGATCTGCTAAAGGATCTTGAAAGATGTGACGGTCAGCTTAAGAGCTGGCTTGAAGATCCCGAGTGTGATACCGATTATGTAGAATCACTAAGAGACAAGATCAAGGAAGCTAAATCTGTTCTTGATTCCTTCACCAGACAGAGAACCGTTTTAAAGGATGATCCAATCATTGAGCTTATAAAACCAAGATTCCTGACACCAGGCGGTATTAACAGTTTCGATACTCCGATGTTTGATTTCTGGATTCAGCAGCCTTTCGAAGAAAAGAAAGCTCGTCTTGAAAGCTGGCTTCATGAGATTGACTGTATAAAGATCCCGGTATTTACAATTCTATACCTGTGGCGTCTGTGTGCAAATCCAACTGACAAGGTTGCCAAGAGCGGATTCATGCAGGAGACTGCTGATACATGTGATCTAATTAACATCCAGTATGATTCATCTGTTAAGGCCTACCCTGTTGTGAGCGGATTCCAGTCAAGAGTAAATATCAGATTCCTGCCATTTGAGAAAGGCGCTCCTGTTGGAGATATTCCATTCAAACTCGCATACATCAAAGGCAATTTACAACAATAAGAAAAATGAGTTTAAGAGATTTATTACCAGAAGGTACATTTGAGGAAATCCTGGAGGAGGCACATATAGCTCCCGAGGAACTGAACTCCGATGTACAGAACGATAATGAGCCTGTAAAGGTTAAATGTCCGACCTGCAATAAAGAGGTCATTTACGACAAGAGCAATCCTTTCAGACCATTCTGCTCACAAAGATGCAGAATGACCGAGTTAGGAGCTTGGGTGTCAAACAAGAGATTCATCAAAGGCACCTCACTTGATCAGGATGAAGACGGCGGCGACATCAACAATGTCGAATTCAGAAGCTGCCAGGATAGAGACTAACAATAACTAACAGGATTTTACCTTGAAAACAAGGAAAGATAAGATTGCACTTGCCACACTGTCCATTGCAGTAAGCGTGGCACTGTGCTCACCAGCATATTCAGCTCCCCAGCCTACACAGAAGATTTCTCAGGAACAGGCTGGAAGTGTGGTTAAAGGAAGCTATGTAGAACCAGCAAACTCTGCAAAATATGACGTTGAAACCAAGCTGGTTGGACCAACCGATCTTCCAAGAATCGAGCAGACCACCAATTTTTCTACAAAGACCATGGAGACCATGAGTACTCCTGCCTCTGAAGAATACCTTCTTAACCGCAACTATGCTGACAGTTCAACCTTCCCGATGAGACTTATCAAAAAACTAAGTCAGCCTTGGACAGCTGCACCAAAGTCTCCAATCACAGGAATGGCTGCAACTTGCTTTTATGGAGTACCAGCCTACAAAGCTCCGCAGAAGTTTGATCCTCATACTACCCCGATTACTGTAACATCCGATAAGGTATCCGGAGATATTGCTCAGAAAGACAAGCAGATTCTTACCTATACAGGAAAAGTTGAAATCGTTCAGGGTGACAGAAAGATTCAGTCTGAAAAAGCTACCTACAGTGGAGAGAAGAAAACTCTGACCACCGAGGGTAACACCACCATGAGTTCAGGTGAATATACAACCACCACAAAAGAACCTGTCGAGCTTGATCTTGAAAAGAAAACTGTTAAGGGAACAAAGACAACCTATCAGTTAAACGGTTCTGTTCTCAACGGTGATGCCGAAGAATACGTATTTGATTATGCTAAAGGACAGAAGGT
>JAGDBH010000234.1 GCA_017959135.1 Succinivibrio sp.
AAATAACTAGGAAATAGGTCAAGTTACACAACAAAAGTGCCGTCAAAGACGCGTGAGATTGAGGAAACAGTCAGCAGAACTGACTCCTTACCGCCATTCCACTCAACTGTAGCTTCTCCTCCCGGCATCTTAACCTTAACAGGAGAGACCAGCTTTCCTGAGGTAATACCGCTGACACTGGCCGCACAGGCACAGGTTCCGTTGGACAGAGTTACACCGCAGCCGCGTTCAAAGATTTTAAGAGAAATCTCGTGCTCATTCTCTATCTTTGCAAAGGTAACATTTACCTGTTCAGGGAACTTCTCGGATGATTCAACCTCTTTTCCGTACTTTTCAAGAGGAATCCGGTTCAGATCATCGACAAAGAAAACAGCATGAGGGTTACCCATGGATACAACACGGTGTGACAGCTCTAAACCGTCAGCGAAGGTAAAAGGATATGACTGTGAGGTATGCAGTGAGGCATATGGAATATCCTCAGGTGCAAAGGATGGCGCACCTGCATTAACGCACACAGAACCATCATCATTAAGCTTAACCTGCAGCAGTCTTGAAGCAGAGCTTACCTGAAGATCGTTTTTGGCAGTAAGTTTGTGTTCGATAACGAAGTTAATGAAACAGGCAGCAGCATTTGCGCCTATCTGCACTTCGGTACCGTCTGAATTGAAGATCCTGAAGTGGAAATCAACCTCAGGATCAAAAGGAGGTTCAACAAGAATCAACTGATCAAAACCAATTCCAAAATGTCTGTCAGCGAGCTTCCTGATTAGTTCAGGTGAGAAAAAAGCTTTCTGAGTTATGCCGTCAACGAACATGAGATCGTTGCCGCAGCACTGCATTTTGGAAAATTTAAAAATCATGTTAATCCTTTATTCTGGAATAATTTCATCCTTCCAGATATCTTCGAAGGACTGTCTCTTCTTGATCAGAGCAGTCTTATCGCCATCAACCATAACTTCCGCACACAGACGGCGGGTGTTATAGGTTGAAGCCATTGAGGAACCGTAGGCTCCGGCACCTCTTACAACCAAGATATCGCCATTCTTTACACTAAGTGAACGCTCTTTTCCTAGGAAATCGTCGCTTTCACAGATAGGTCCTACAACATCTGACTTCACAGCAGGAACATCAGCATGCTTATAAGCATTAATAATGGTCATTTTTGCGCCATATAATGCTGGACGTATCATATCATTCATTGCGGTATCTGTTATCACAAAATGCTTATCGCCGTTGTCTTTCTGATAAAGAACCTTTGCCAGAAGCACTGCAGCATTGGCTACCATGGCGCGGCCAGGCTCAACATACAGAGCAACATCCAGCCCCTCAAGCTTCTTCAGAATAGGAGTAACATATTCCTCTGGGCTTGGAGGAGTCTCGTTGTCATAGATAACGCCAAGTCCACCGCCGACATCAATGTGATCAACCTTAATACCTGCAGATAATAGCCTATTATATAAGGTTATAAGTTTTTCTGAAGCCTCAATTATAGGATCAACAGAAGTCATCTGTGAACCGATATGGCAGTCAATGCCTGAAACCTTAAGACAAGGCTCTGTTGCCATTTTCCTGTATAAATCGAAAGCCAGCTCTTCGCTGACACCAAATTTGTTGTTCTTTAGGCCGGTTGAGATTGAAGGATGAGTCTTGGCATCAACGCCTGGATTTACTCTAAGAGCAACAGGAGCCACAACATTCAGTTTCTTTGCAACCTTGATTACAGTATCAATCTCTTCAGGTGATTCAATGTTCAGACAGTTGATCTTCTGTGACAGAGCGAATTCGATTTCAGACTCACTCTTACCTACACCTGAGAATACCACCTTTGAAGGATCACCGCCTGCAGCGATAACACGGCGTAGCTCACCTTCTGACACAATGTCGAATCCTGCGCCAAGCTTTGCCATCAGATTCAGGACAGCTAGATTTGAACAGGCTTTTACAGCAAAGCAGACAAGATGTTTCCGACTTTTCAGAGCAGCTTCAAAAGCCTGCAGGTGTTTTGTTAAGGTAGCTTTTGAGTATACATATAAAGGGGTACCGTACTGTGATGCAATATCGGTAATTTTTACAGATTCCGCATATAAATCTGAATCTTTAAAGCCAAAAAAATCCATTTTCCAAATCCATTAGTCAATTAAGCGTCTCGAAGGATACAGACAGGTTAACAACGTTTTAGAATTTTAATAGAGTATAGGCTGACTATCAGCAGCTTCAGACTCACTACTATTACCATTCTCGCCTTGAGTTCCAGGCTGTTGCTGATCTGCCTTTTGGGCCTGAGTATTGGTTACTGGATCTTTTTCTATATAGAGAGGGCCTTTTATACCACAGCCATATAAGAATAATGTAGCAACGGTTAGTGACAGTAATACAAAAATTTTATTCAATTTGATTAACCTATTTATTTCTGAGTTATGAAAAATCTTTCATACTTTCATTGAAAGTATATCCAAAATGATCCAATTTGGCACTATTTATTGGAAATTGTGAACGGATGGATCGATTTTTGATCATTTCCAAGTACAAATACTGTGGAAGATTGAAATTCAGAGTTGATTTGGTTGAATTTGCATCCGACAGAGCGGTGTAATATCTGTTGATTGAGTTTACCAGAGACGCACGAGATCCATTGAAGCCATAGAAGATCTTAACTTCATTTCGTTCGTTAACGATGTAGATCTTCCAGCCTTCATCCTCTCTGGCAAAGAAATACTGCATAATGCCCAAAGTAGCATGATGCTCAACAGATGCCGGAACCTGAAGTGCATACTCAGGTCTCATGCCGAAACGTGACAGAATGGTAACGTCATCATCTGAAGCACGGAACATACTTCTTCTGATAATGGAAACATCATTCTTATCGTCGCTTACGCGAGCCTCGTAGGTGTTGTGAGACACATTGAACACATAGGTTGACTCGTAATCACTAAAGCAGCCCAGAATTCCCTTGATGGTTGATTCAAGATCGTATCTTATAAGATCACCATGCTCTGAAGAATAACTGCAGACCTTAAGTCTGTTATCAAAATCAGTCAGATCATGATGAGAATCTGTTATTGAACTTCCGCGAAGAATTGAGGCCAAGAGCTCAACCACACCAAGTTCACCATCAGAATATGAATGAGAGGTAATCTCGCCCCAGGAATTTAGGGAGATAACATCAATAGATCCCACAAGACACATTTTCTGTCGACCGCAGGACAGAGTATCGCCAAGCTCCAGGTCTGAATTTGAAATCAGGAACTTTCTGGTAAAGTCGGTTTCAAAGTTAATCACAATCATTGACTTAACAATGTTGCGAGCCTGTCTTAAATCATCCTCTCTTACATGAATGGTCTTGGAGAAGAAGAATCTCTTGATTTTCTTGAAATCAACTGTGGAGTTGCTACCGCATACGTAAACCTTGGTTCGATTTGAAAGCACATTGTTAGCGGTAAGCCATGCCACCATCTCGACAGCTCTTGGAGCAATATAGACAACTCTTGTGGACAGCAGGTCAAGACTGTTGCGATCGCATGGATACACATGCCAGCCATGACGGCAGACTGAATTTGGAGAAGGCAGAACTAAAGTCAGAGTCTCCTCTTCCATGAAGGAGTTGGCTTCCTTGTAAATCTGCATGATTTTACCAGGATACTTGTCGATTGATGCATAGATTTTTCTTGAAAGAACACCTGCATCATCGGATGTAATGGCATATTCAATTCCGTGTGTTACAGAGAATCGCAGCAGAGCCTTATAACTTTTCAGTAGAGATTCCTGAAGCTGAGTCTGAATAAGTCTTAAGGAGCTTACATTCCAGTTCTTCTTTGAGGAAATGTCATCGATATAGGTGCGTGACCAGTTCCAGAGTGAAGCCACTCTTCGAAGAAGAGTCTCTCTTCTGGTTAAGAAATTACTCTTCTGCTGACCGTCAACGGCCTCAAGAAGCTTCATGTAGAAGCATCTTCTCACCAGATTCAAACGCTCTTCATCATTGATCTTGGACAGATACTTTGAAACCTTTTTGTAAAGGATGTAGTAGGAATCATGTCCCAGGCCGAATCTGCGGCTGCTGATAATGGAGGATTTAAGCTCCATGGATAAGAGCATGGTATTTGGATATTCGGAGGCATATGCTTCCATCAGCAGGATCTTCAGAACCGCCTTGAAAGGATGGTCAATACCTTTGTATACAAGCCACATTCCGGAACCGAAATATTCCACAGGAGAACATTTAGCAACCGATCCGAAATCAAACCACTGATCCTTGATCAGAAAATCCAGTTCGTAGAATTTCTCAACCTCGCCTGCATAGTCGCGAAGCTCATCCTCAAGAGGAATCATGTACCAGACAATATAGCGTCCGCAGATTCTGAAGGATGATCTGTAGAACTCGTCCAGAAGGAAAAGAGACTGTGCTGAACCGCAGTCCTCTGTATCCATGGTGCCGTGTTCACCGCTGATAAAACGGTCTTCTGCTGTCACAAACAGGTTAACATCAGCTCCCAGGGCCTTGCAGAATGAGGAGATGAACTTACATTTTTCTGCCAGAAGATTCATCTCAAAGTGAGGAAGATCCTTACTTACACAAACCCAGATATCAAGGTCTGATTTCTGACCCTGAGCGATTGATGAGGTACTGCCCATGGCATAAAGGGCATATACAGGCCAGAAAGATGAGGAAGGAGCATCCGGATCGATACCTCTTTCTCTTAAGTATCTGCGCTGAAACTCATTAGGAGTAAACATGTCGATTCCATAAGGAACGCCGTTTTCTCTGTAGCCTGGAATAGCAGGGTGATTGTAGTTGATAAGGATAGGGACAAGATCCAGAACTTCATTGACATTTTTAGTCATGATCTGTCGGGCAATAGCAAAACGGCCTCTGTTAAAGGAACTCACTTTTGAAAATCTGCTTTCAAACTGAGCTTTATCCATAAGTAAAGCCTTGCCTCTTCAAAATCCTGTTACAACAAATCTACGTGTAATCTAATTTTACCAAAATATATTATGAATTCACTCAAAAAAGTGATCAATCGCTACTTGTCAAAGCACAAAATCTTGCTTATTCATATAAATAGGATCTATACATGGTATTATAAAAAATACAAATTTTTTGCTTTTAATAGAGATAAATAATATGTCTAACAATCACAGAGCAAACATGACGAATACTCCTTCAACAAAGATGGAATCGAGTCCAAAAAGAGAT
>JAGDBH010000235.1 GCA_017959135.1 Succinivibrio sp.
AGGTAATCTGCTTTCCTGATGCCTTAAAGCCATACTCACCGGCACTTACACTTACATTGGTGGTGTTGTATTCCTGAGCAGTCAACTGAGATGCAAGATATCTTGCCTTAATCAGTTCAAAAAGTCTCTGTCAGTCTCTGTCAACAGTTGATGGCAGAGGATCTAATGGATGAGATGGTCTGATAGCCTCATGAGCTTCCTGAGCTGATTCCTTTGATTTGTAGTAGTTAGGCTTCTCAGGAATGTACTTATCACCAAAATTACGGGAAATGATATCTCTTGCTGTAGCAATTGCCTCTTCAGACAGGTTCACACTATCAGTACGCATAGAGGTAATAAGACCCTGCTCATATAGTCTCTGAGCAACTGTCATAGTACGTCTTACTGAAAAACCAAGTCTCTGGTTTGCAACCTGCTGCAGAGTTGAGGTGGTAAATGGAGGAAGCGGTCTTTGTGAGCCATTTTTGGTTTCAATCTTATCTACAATAAAGTCAGACTTTTTAAGAGCATCTACAATTGCCTGTGCATCATCCTTATTATGAATCTCAAGCTTATGACCGCCCTTTGAATTTAAAGCAAGCTTTAATTCTGCCTTTGAAGAGGTCTTAACAATAGAATCAATATTCCAGTACTCTTCAGGAATAAAGGCCTTAATCTCTCTTTCCTTATCTACAATCAGCTCAACTGCAACTGACTGTACACGACCGGCACTTAAACCTCTTGCAACCTTTTTCCATAAAAGAGGAGAAACCATAAAGCCTACGACACGTTCCAAAAATCTTCTGGTCTGCTGAGCATTAACAAGATTCATGTTAACACGGCCAGGATTTTCAAAAGCCTTGTGAATTGCAGCCTTGGTAATTTCAGGATACTTTACGCGAAGATACTTGTCATCATCTCCGCCGAGAACTTCCTTAAGATGCCATGCAATTGCCTCTCCCTCTCTATCCAAGTCGGTTGCGAGATATACTTTGTCAGCATCCTTGGCAAGTTTCTTAAGTTCTGCAACAACCTTCTGCTTGTCAGGCATAATCGCATAATTTGCCTTCCAGCCGTTCTTAGGGTCAACGCCCATACTGCGGGCTAAAACCTCATCCTTAGTCAGCTTGTGAGTCTTTGCAGCCTTAGCCTTGCTCTTATCAGCCTTTTCAGTGCTTGCAGCAGTGGCAAGATCTCTGATGTGACCGACACTGGCTTTTACTACATAATCATCACCCAAATAACGGTTAATAATTGTTGCCTTAGATGGTGACTCTACAATAACTAAAGACTTACCCATGTTTATTCTCGTAATTTTCTGTTATCTGTAAGGGGTTGTATTTACTGACTCGGCAACTTCTTCTTTAACGGCACGAGTCCATGTTTTAGCACTAAAGAATTTTCCTAATAAATCTTTAAGTGACTTCTTTTCTTTTCGCTCTATGCTAATCTTTATAGCACAATCCTGTGTAATTTCTAGGCAATTTTGCAAGTATGCATCAAAAGTGTTTAATTCATCAACCAGTCCACGCTCCAGAGCATCCCTGCCAAGCCAGAATTCTCCAGTAGCAATCTCCTCAATATTAAGGTTAGGTCTGTACTTTGATACAACCTCCTTAAAACGGGCATGAATGGCTTCTAACTCTGATTTAAACTTCTCTCGACCCTCAGGTGTATTCTCACCGAACATGGTCAGAGTTCTCTTGTACTTGCCTGCTGTAACCTGCTCATAATCAACATCGTGTTTTTTCAGCACCTTGTTGAAGTTAGGAATATTGGCTACCACACCAATAGAACCAACATAGGCGAATGGTGCAGCTACAATCCTGTCAGCAACACAGCTCATAAGGTAACCGCCTGATGCTGCCACATTGTCAACACAGACAGTCAGATGAATACCTCTTGCACGTATTCTCTCAAGAATTGATGAACAGAATCCATATCCGTTTACTACACCGCCAGGTGAATCAAGATTTACAATAACCTCATCATCAGCAGTTGCTACATCAAGTAAAGCATTTACCTTAAGACGCAGATCGTGAGAGGCACTGGCATGTGTGTCACCTTCAAAGTCTAGTACAAAAAGTCTCTTAGGACAAAATCTGCCTTCAGCCTTTGCCTTTTCAATTCGCTCTGCACGCTCTTTTTTTAGCTCGTCCTAAGCCTTTTTCCTGTTTTTTAATTTCTGTTTAAGCTCTTTTTTAAGAGTCTTTTCATCTTTATTGAAATCAAATCTTAAAACGGCATCTTCGATTTTTTCTTTACGTTCTTCTGATTCTTCAAAAAGATTGGTGAACTTCAGCTTTTCCTTTTTCTCTTCCATTTCACCCTTTGCGGCTTTTAAAGACAGCAGAACACAGATAAGAGCAACTGCAATGCAGACAGCTCCGAATACAAACTTACCAGCAAAAAGACCGAATTCAAACAGAAATTCCATGATTAAACCTTATTATTGTTTTTTATCTGAAGATACAAGTCTGATGCCATCATCAGTAATTTCAATCAGACGCTGTTTATAAAGTGAACCGATTGCCTTTTTAAACTTGCCCTTGGACATATGAAGGTAATCTTCAATATCCTGAGGATCTGACTTGTCGTTGAAGGCAATAAAACCATTGGCATTGTTCAGGATGTGTAAAAGCGACTTTGCTGCGTGCTCAATACCTGATAAACCTGGCTCCTGCAGAGATACATCAAGTCTGCCGTCCTCTCTGATTTTGGTGATATAGGCATCTGTTCTCTTACCGATTCGAATTGGGCTTTTAAGCTCATTCTTATAGATAAGACCATAAACAGAATCATTGATTACGGTTCTAAAACCAAGCGGTGTATGAGATACAGCCACAGCGGTTACACGCTGACCGACCTTGAATTCACCAGGCTTAGAGTTATCTCTGATATAGCGGTTAAAACGCTGGGTTCCAAACAGTCTTCCCTGATCATCAATGGTTACATAAATCAGAACAGACTGACCGACCTCAAAGGCTGAACGCTGTTCAGATACTGGAACCACAAGCTCCTTTGGAATACCAAGATCCATATAAACTGTACCGCAGTCAATTGAGGTTACAGTTAATCTGCCGCACATGCCGCATTCAAGATATGGATGTCTTGCTGTTGCTAAAACTCTGCCTGAGTCCTTGTATAAAAAGACTCTTAAAAGCTTACCGATTTCAATATCATCAGGAAGCTGCTTATTTGGAACAAACAGATCTCCATAAGTACCGGCATCAACAAATGCGCCCTGATCGGTTATATCCACAACACGAAGGTCAATCATACGACCTAAAACTGGAGTATCTTCCATTAAATTTCTTCCTAGTAAATCTTTCGCAACAACAGATATTTTCTACAGATTGTTAATATAAGAAAAAAGCCACTCTTTTTTCAAGAATGGCTCTTGTATTTTTTACTAAATTTCCAAAAAATTAGATACGCTGGAAATCAATGTGTAAAATACGCTCTGAAACTGGGTGACGCTGCATGTCAACAGGCTTAACCTTGATTGACTCGCCATTTAGGTTGATTACAACTTCGTTGTAGAACTCATCCTTTAAAGCAGCGGTAATAACTTTCTTCTCGTCTAAGCAGATAGAAAGTGCATCTTTGCCCTGGCCAATGATAATTGCTGGGGTCTTGAACTCACGACGTAGGCGGCGGCTCGCACCTCTTCCTAGGTCAGTACGTGAAGTAGCATCTAAAGTAATTGCCATTTTCATGTTTCCTATAAATAAAATTAAACAACGCTGTGTAATGCGACCATAAACACAGCGTGCGATATTATAAACTATATTGTGAATTATTCAACTAAAAATATACATCTGTATACTACTTTTTTACATTTATATACAGTTTTTGTAAAAAAATACAGCTTCTTCTTTTTAGCGATATTCAAACGTATATTTTTTTAAGTAAATCTATTTGCAAATATTTACTTATGTAAATACCAAAAATTTTTATATTTATGGTTATACGACTTACTTAATCATTTCTTATATAACTCAACTTATTTGGTACAAAATAAGTAAAGTTATAGATTAAGAAAATAGATACTAAGCAAATACAATACCCAGAATATCCTTCTTGATATTCTTGATCTGAACAATCTCACCGATTACATCATCGAGTTTTGAGCAGTCGATCTTCTCAGCAATAATCAGAGCATCAGATGATGAAATATCCTTCATATGCTGAGGTTTTACAATCTTAA
>JAGDBH010000236.1 GCA_017959135.1 Succinivibrio sp.
AACTGATTCTGAAGGTAAGCACTTTACCTTAGAGCAGGGTCATAATAAGACTCCAGATGAAATCATCACTCAGCAGGACGAAGATATCATCGATGATGATATCATCATTCCAGAGTAGCTTTAGATCTGATCTAAAGCTGCTTTAAGTTCTAAAGACAGCTCGTTTTTCTGAATCAAAGATAGTGGCAGACCGTTGATGTCGGTGATTGCAAAGTAGTCATCAGCTCTTTCACCGGTGGTTGTAATACGGGCTGCACTGATCTGATAACCAAGTTTCGCAAATGTCAGGCCGATTCTGGCAAGAAGTCCGTGTCTGTCCAGGGTTGAAATTTCAAGCTTTGTCTGTTTGTCTATCTCAGAATCCAGGTATACGATTCTGGTTGGCACATCGAAAATCTTTCTTTCAGTCTTTTCTTTAGGTAATACAAAGGAAGTTGAAGTATCTTCAATCTTACCAAGAATAGTCTTTCTAAGACCGTTAAGTCTTTCGGTGTCAATCGGCAGACCTTTCTTGTTCTGGAACATGATTGTACACAGAACGTGGAGTTTGTTGGTCAGGAACACCTGAGCACTTACCACATTGAGTTCTTTTGAAGCCATGGTTTTGGCGATATTACCAAACAGCATTGGTGAATTATTCTGGGAGTATATAAATAACTCCGTACCAATATTAGGTGTCTGTGAGAACAGTAATAAAGGCTTGTCTGCAGAGTCATATCTCAGGATATTCTTTAAATGCCAGGAAATGTCTTCAGGCTGATAGTGCATGAAGTATTCGATTGGAAGCTGACGGATATATCTTAGAAGCTCTGCCTTATTGCATTCTGCTGAAAGCAGAGACATAACAGTTTTCTGCTTATCCAGAGCTTTTGTTTTTATGCTTGCGGCAATATCTGCTGTTTCCTGACTTAGGGCAAATCGTACAGACTGATATAACTGTCTGAAAATATTATCTTTCCATGAGTTCCATACATTCTCGTTGGTAGCAGATATATCAGCGATGGTCAGACAGTAAAGCTGATTTAGATGCTCTTCGTCCTTCACGAAATAGCAGAAATTCTTGATTACTTCAATATCGGTGATATCACGTCTGGTTGCTGTTGTATTCAACTGAAGATGTGATTCTACCAGCCAGCTAATCATCTGAGTCTGGTATTCGGAGAAGTCATGAAGACGGCAGAACTGTTCTGCTTCCTTTGCTCCCTTTACGGCGTGATTGCCTCCACGACCTTTGGCGATATCGTGAAGCAGTGAGGCTGTAATCAGAAGCTCATGATCATTGATTCTCTTGTAAACACTCTTGAAGAGCTGATACTCCGGTAATTTGGAATGAGCAAGCTCCTGAACATTTTTAATAACACGAATTGAATGCTCATCCACACTGAACAGATGGAATCTGTCAAACTGAGCCAGTCCCTCGATTCTTGCCCACTGAGGCATATAGCTGGAGAGAACTCGTGTTTCATGCATCAGGTTAAGAATCTTTGGTGCCATCTCTGTCATGGAGAGAATGGTTCTGAAAAGATTGCGGCACTCTGGAATGGTGATTAGAGGCTCTTTAAGCTCTCGTCTGCCTTCACGAAGTGCTCTTAGGCAGTTAACATGAATCTTTTCGATATTAGGTCTTGTGGCGATGGTGATGAACAGTTCCAGAATCTTTGCAGGATTACTCTTGAATAGTTCCTGATCAAGAACATCGATATAGTGTCCACGCTGAACAAAATCTCTGTTGATGAATACCGGTTCCGCATAATCTCTGCCAACGTATCCGTGAGTCTGAAGCTGAATCAGCTGCAGAACAATATGATTAAGCTCTTTTACACGGTGGAATGTTCTGTACAGATCTCTCATCATTGCTTCAACCGGAGCATTTCCTTCATCTCCGTATCCAAGCATTGAGGATACGATTTTCTGGAAGTCCAGTCTTAAGATATTGCTTGATGAATTGCAGTGAACTGCATATCTGACATCAAAAAGGAAACTCTGGCAGGCAAGGTATTCTTCATACTCTGACTGTGAAAGCAGACCTACGGAGAACAGGGTGTCATTTTCCTTGGCATTTAGAATCTTAAGGGATAACCACTGCATAACCTGTAGGTCTCTAAGACCGCCGGGATTATTCTTAATATCAGGTTCCAGAGAGAAGATAGTATCTCTGAAACTGTGGTATCTCTCATTCTGCTCGTCATACTTAGCCAGGAAAAACTTTTCGTTATCCCAGAATCCATCAGTATCAATGGAATTTTTCAGATCGTCATAAACCTCGGTGGAGCCTGTAATAAAGTGAGTTTCCAGCAGGTTTGAACGGATGGTGATATCGTGTCTTGAAGCCAGGATTGTTTCCTTGACTGTTCTGACTGATGAACCGATATCAAGTCTTAAATCCCAGAGGAATGATACGAAGGATTCTATTTTGCTTTTTGATTCAGAATCTATCTGATCCTCATTGCAGAGGATCAGCAGATCGATATCTGATCTTAAAAACTGTTCACGTCTTCCATATCCGCCAACAGCAATCAGTGCAAGGTGAGGGGAGTCCTTACCAATAAGACTATTCCAGATAATGGTCATCAGTTCATCAATGATATCGGATGAGTTTCTGATGATTTCTCTGACACTGAATCCCTTTTTGAAACATTCAATCTGATAAAGTTCAAAAAGAGATATTCTTTCTCTGGCTTTCTTTATGTCATTAACATCGATACCAGAGAACGAAAACGGGAAAACCTGTTTGAGGTTCTCCTGATTGATTTGTCGTGGAATAGTTATTGATTCAAACATTAACCGCTACTTACTAGTGTGTAATGATACGAGGGAAATCCTCATCCTTTCTTAGGGTTAGAACTTCAACACCGTTTGGAATTACCAGAAGAGTGTGCTCATACTGTGCAGATGGCTGCTTGTCTGCTGTGGTAACGGTCCAGCCGTCTTTTCTGTTGACCTTTACCTTGTAGGTTCCAGCATTGATCATAGGCTCAATGGTGAAACACATGCCTTCCTCAAGGATCAGATTGTAATTGTTTCTGTAGTGAACAACCTGAGGTTCCTCATGGAAGCCTGCACCGATACCGTGTCCGCAGTAGTCTCTAACGATTGAGAATCCTGCCTTGTCAGCAACTTTCTGGATTGCAGCACCGATTTCAGCAAGATTTGAACCTGGACGCACAGTTCTGATAGCCTCGTACATACCTTCCTGAGCACATCTGCATAAAGCTTCATTGCGAGGAGAGGTTCTGCCTACGATGTACATTCTTGAGCTGTCACCGTGGTACTTGTCTTTTAGAACGGTAACGTCGATATTAACGATATCGCCTTCTCTTAACTTGTGATTATCTGGAATACCGTGACATACAACCTCATTGATACTGATACAGGTTGCCTTAGGGTATCCCTGGTATCCTAAATCGGCACTCTTAGCGTTTTCTACCTGCTCGATGTAGTCATTCATGATCTTATCTAGTTCGTTGGTGGTAACACCTGGAACGATGTATGGCTCGATCATTTCAAGCACACGGGCGGTTGCTGCACCTGCAGCACGCATTTTTTCAATTTCACTTGGGCTTTTTAAAGAGATATCCATTGTTTATTCCTTTATTAATATTCGACTCATTATATTATTATTTCGCTTCCGTTGCATGATATTAGACTGATATTGAACAAATTTTGCAGGAATAAATGCTGTAACTTTTTACTCGTTTTTTTTGATTTGAGAATATAAAAAAGCCTTCAGATCCGAGTAGACCAGAAGGCTGTTTACAGAAAGAGTTTTTTTAGATCGAAATTGTTTCAAGATCCTCGGGAACAAAGATATTTCCGTTGAAATAGTGTCTTCCTTCCTCAAGATAAAGTTCTTTTCTGTTTTTTATATTTTTCTCTTCAGTATGGTAGAGGATGATGTTCTTTACATTAAGCTCGTCTGCAAGCTCACATGCATCCTTAACTGTTGAGTGATGCTTTTCATATGGCTTGAAGATATCAGCCTGTGAGTACAGGCAGAAAGCCTCATGCATCAGCCACTCAGCATCTCGTGCGAGATCCTTGATTGAGTCATTGCAAGGCTCATCACCGCAGCATACAAGTTTTTTACCATCAAGAGTAAAGCCGAACTGCTTGGTCTTGGTTGAGTGAATATCAAAGAAGGTTACATCATGGCTGCAGATTTTTACTGTTTCTCTGTCGGTAACAGGAATCAGCAGCAGAGACTTGCCCACAAATTTGAAGTCTTTTTCCAAAAGCAGCATCTTAGCCAGATCGTAGATGGTTTTAATAACCTCATCATGACCGTATACACGAACTACTCCGTCAAATTCCTTCTGTCTTGATTTCTGACAGACAAGACGGGTAAGCCATACCATGCCGATAATATGATCGATATGGGTATGGGTTACAAAGATATCGTTAACCTCTTTCCAGTCGGTACCTGATTTTTTCAGCTGACGCATAATGGTGTTTCCACCGCCGGCATCAACCAGGAAGTTGCCGTTTGAATCCTTCATTACAAAACAGGTGTTGTAAACCTCAGTTGTAAATGCGTTTCCGGTTCCTAATAAGGTTATTTCCATGTGTTCACCTATGATTATCTGTTTAATTCAGTCATGATTATAATAGGTTAAATACTACAAAAAATTTTTCCTAATAAAAAAGCTTTTTTATCGCTTGTTTTTCAAGGATAAAATTTTTTCAAAATATTTTTAAAAACATGATAAAATAACGTGCCTTTTGTGTGGGTACATGAAAGGTAAATTAATACTCAGTGAGTATGATTTTTATTATTTTTTAGAAAACGCACACTGTTTGTCAACGTCCATGACTGGGTGCCATTACTATGGTTAGTCAGGCGGAACAGTGGAGGCTTAACCCTAATTTTAGAGGATATTTAATATGTCTACCATCACTATGCGCGATATGCTACAGGCTGGCGTTCACTTCGGTCACCAAACTCGTTACTGGAATCCAAAAATGAAGCAGTACATCTTTGGTGCTCGCAACGGTATTCACATCATCAACCTAGAGAAGACTGTTGAGTGCTACGAGTCAGCATTGAACTTCCTAAGCAGCACTGTTGCTCACAAGGGTAAGGTTCTATTCGTTGGTACCAAGCGCGCAGCAAGCGATAAAGTAGGTCCTGCAGCTACCGCATGTGGTCAGTACTATGTTGATCACCGTTGGTTAGGCGGTATGTTAACCAACTGGAAGACCGTTCGTCAGTCAATCAAGCGTCTAAAGGAATTAGAGGCTCAGACTCAGGATGGCACTTTCGACAAGTTAACTAAGAAAGAAGCATTACTACGTACCCGTGAGCTTGAGAAGTTAAACCGTTCATTAGGCGGTATCAAGGATATGGGTGGTCTACCAGACGCATTATTCGTTATCGATGCTGAAGTAGAGCACATCGCTATCAAAGAGGCTAACAACCTAGGTATCCCTGTTGTTGCTATCGTTGATACTAACTCAAACCCAGACGGCGTAAATTACGTAATTCCTGGTAACGACGACGCAATCCGCGCTGTTGATTTATACCTAAAGGGCGCAGTTGAGACCATCAACGCTGCTCGTGCACAGGTTGTACATCAGGAAAAGGCTGAAGTAGCTGAAGCTGCAAGCGAAGAAGCTGCAAAGGCTGAATAAGTTTGATTGGATCTTTAATATAGATCTTGATGCTATGGCGGGTAACTCGTCATAGTTTATATGAACTTTTATAAGGCCGGTTTCATCCGGCCTTTTACAGATTTAAGAGGAATAAAACATGGCTACCGTAACCGCTGCTATGGTTAAAGAACTACGTGACGCTACTGGCGCAGGTATGATGGACTGTAAGAAGGCTTTAGTTGCTGCTGACGGCAACATGCAGGCTGCTATTGACGCAATGCGTAAGAGCGGTGCTGCTAAGGCTGCTAAGAAGGCTGGTCGTACTGCTGCTGAAGGTATCATCTCTGTTGCACAGAACGGCAACAAGATTGCTTTAGTTGAAGTTAACTCAGAGACCGACTTCTGCGCAAAGAACGCTGAGTTCGTTGAGTTCGCTCAGAAGGTTGCTGATGTTGCTCTAGCAAACAACATCTCTGACGTTGAGGCTCTAAAGAACGCTCAGTTAGATGGTCAGACTGTTGCTGAAGCTTTAACTGCTTTAGTTGCTAAGATCGGTGAGAACCTACAGGTTCGTCGTGTTTCATTAGTTAACGCAAATGCTGATGAGACTGTTGGTCTATACGTTCACTCAAACAAGCGCATCGGTGTTGCTGTTGTTCTTAAGGGTGGCGATGCTGAGACTGCTAAGCACGTTGCAATGCACGTATGTGCTGCTAAGCCTCAGTTCGTTAAGCCAGAGGATGTATCAGCAGACGTAGTTGAGCACGAGCGTCAGGTTCAGATCGAGATCGCTATGAACTCAGGCAAGCCACAGAACATCGCTGAGAAGATGGTTGAAGGCCGTATGAAGAAGTTCACCGGTGAAGTTTCTCTAACCGGTCAGCAGTTCGTTATGAACCCAGAAGTTACTGTTGGTCAGATGCTGAAAGAGAAGAGCGCTGACGCTGTTTCATTCGTTCGTCTAGAGGTTGGCGAGGGAATCGAGAAGCAGGTTGTTGATTTCGCAGCTGAGGTTCAGGCTCAGGTTGCAGCCGCACAGAAGTAATTTGGCGGAGTAAACATATAATGTCTTCGGAGCAGAAAAGTAACGTACGTAGAATTCTACTTAAGATTTCTGGTGAGGCCTTAAGTGGAGATACAGGTTTTGGTATTGATCCTAAAGTTCTGTCTCAGACTGCAAAAGCAATCAGAGATGTTCAGGAAAAAGGTGTTCAGACCGTATTAGTAATTGGCGGCGGAAATATCTTCCGCGGTGCTGCATTACAGAAAGCAGGGTTTGATAGAGTATCAGGCGACCAGATGGGTATGCTTGCAACTATCATGAACGGACTTGCTATGAGAGAGGAATTAAAGGCCCAGGGTGGTAAGTGTGTACTTATGAGTGCATACGGAATTCCATCTATTACCGCTCAGTACAGTGCTACTGAAGGTCGTGACCTGTTAAACCAGGGGTATAGCCTGATTGTTGCCGGCGGTACCGGTTCTCCTTTCTTCACAACTGATACAGCTGCTGTTTTACGTGCAATTGAACTTCAATGCTCTGAAGTTTTAAAAGCTACCAAAGTTGATGGTATTTACACGGCAGATCCTGTAAAAGACAAAAATGCTACCAAATTTGATGCATTGACATTTGATGAAGTAATTTCTAAGCAATTAGAAGTGATGGACCTCACTGCTTTTGCATTAGCACGTGAACATCATATGCCAATTAGAGTATTCTCTATGAATAAACCAGGTGCATTTGACAAGGCAGCAATTGGTGATGCCGAAGGAACTGTGGTAAGCGATTAAGGAGTTTATATAAATGTTAAATGACGTTCATAAAAACGCAGAATCCCGTATGAACAAGGCTGTTGAGTCTTTAGATGTACGTCTTTCAAAGATTCGTACTGGACGTGCTCAGCCTGCATTACTTGACGGAATTATGGTTGACTACTATGGCAGCCAGACTCCACTACGTCAGGTAGCTCAGATCAATGTTGAAGATGCTCGTACCTTGAAGCTAAGCGTATTTGATAGAAACGCTATCAAGGCTGTAGAAAAAGCAATTCAGCAGTCAGAATTAGGTTTAAACCCTGTTGTTGCAGGTGTTGAAATTCGCGTACCTCTACCTCCATTAACTGAAGAGCGTCGTAAAGAGCTTGTTAAGATCGTTAAGAACGAAGTAGAGCAGTCAAAGGTTGAAATCCGTAACATCCGTCGTGATGCTAACGCTGAAGTTAAAGACCTTCAGAAGAACAAAGAGATTTCAGAGGACGAGCAGCGTTCAGCTGAAGAGAAGATTCAGAAGCTAACCGATGCTTCAATCAAGAAGGCTGATGATCTTTTAGCTGCTAAGCAGAAAGAATTAATGGAAATTTAATTCATCTGTATGCCGATTAGTCAAAGTACTCCGGGGAGCTTAACTGCTCCTCGTCATTTAGCCATAATTATGGATGGAAATGGACGATGGGCACAATCTCGAGGAAAACAGCGAGTAAGTGGTCATCAGGAGGGGGCTAATGCTGTTAGGCGTGTAATCACTGAGTGTGCAAAAATGGGAGTTAAGGAATTAACTCTTTTTGCATTTTCTAGTGAGAACTGGAAACGCCCAACAATGGAAGTTAATGCCCTTATGACATTGTTTGTCCAGGCTATCCGTAAAGAAAGCAAAAATCTTTTAGAAAACGGTATCCGTACCAGAGTTGCTGGTGATATTTCCCGTTTTCCTAAAATTCTTCAAAACCAGATTAAGAAGCTTGAACAGTTAACTGCTGAATGTGATGTCATGAAACTTAACATCGCTGCAAACTATGGCGGCAGATGGGATATCCTACAGGCATGCAGAAATCTTCTGGATTCATACAGCAAAGAGCCATTTGATATTGAAGCTCTGGATGAATCGAAGTTTACAGAGAATCTGAATATTGTTTCAGATGTTGATCTGATGATCAGAACTGGCGGAGAGCAGAGAATCAGTAATTTCCTTCTCTGGCAGGCAGCATATGCTGAACTCTATTTTTCAGATACTCTATGGCCAGACTTCGGTAAAGAAGATTTAATTCAAGCATTCACTTTTTTCAACAGCAGAGAACGTCGTTTCGGAATGACTTCTGCTCAGGTACAAAAAAAGGATAATCAATAATGTTTACAAGAATCTGTACAGCTGTGGTTCTGATAGTGGCTGTCCTTGCATGGTTATTTAAAGCAGATTATGCGATTTATGCCATGGGCTGTCTGTTTATGTACGCTGTAGGCGCTTATGAGATGGGCCCTCTATTAGGATACAAGAGCAGAATTCCTTTTATTCTGATCTCCTGCATCTGTGCTGTTCTTTCCTTTATTGCTGTTGGAAATCCAGGTAATTTTATCAATACAGGCATTCCATCAATTGCTCAGTATATTACTGTTGCAGGTATGATAGTCTGGATTGGCTGCTTACCTTTATTGATAAAATATCCGCACAATACCGCATGGCATAACAGTCTTGTTCTGAACACCATTATCGGTATTCTCTTACTGGTTCCTTTCCTGATGGGCCTTCTGATTCTCAGAGCAAGCGAGTACGCAACAAGCAACCTGTCAGGTTCATTCCTTGTCCTGAGTGTTATGGCTCTTGTATGGTGTGCTGATTCAGGCGCATATTTCACAGGCTATTTCCTGGGCAAGCACAAGATGCTTCCAAATGTAAGTCCTAAGAAGACTGTTGAAGGTTTAATCGGTGGTCTTGTTACCGCACTGATTGGCATGTATATCTTCATGCAGTTAGGCTGGTTCGGTCAGTATGCTGACAACAAGTTTGCCTTAACCTGCGCATGTGTCGCAGCAATTCTTTTCTCTGTAATCGGAGATCTGGTTGAAAGCATGCTGAAGAGAATTGTTGGCATCAAAGATTCAGGAAAAATCTTCCCAGGTCACGGTGGTATGCTTGATCGTATAGATTCACAGCTTGCAGCAATTCCTGTATTTTTAACCGTTATCTGGTTGGTAAGCGGAGAGTTACGTTAATATGAAGAGTGTTACTCTTTTAGGTGCTACCGGTTCAATTGGTACATCAACCCTGGACATTATCAGAAGACACAGAGATGAATATAAGCTTCATGGTATTGTCGCCAATTCATCAGTTGAAAAGACCATTGAAATCATTAAGGAATTCAAGCCTCAGCGTGTTGCTTTAGCCGATACCCTTGCATGTAAGAAATTACGTGAGGAACTGAAAAAACAGAATCTGTTTATTGATGTCCTGGAAGGTTCAGCTGGCTGCGAGGAGCTGTCAGGCGATGGCGCTTCAGAGATTGTTGTAGCAGCTATTGTTGGTGCCGCAGGCTTAAAGCCAATTCTATCTGCCGTAAAGACAGGCTGTATTGTCGCTCTTGCCAACAAAGAATCACTTGTAATGTCAGGTAAGATTTTCTTTAATGAAGCTAAGAAATACGGCGCAAAGATTCTTCCTGTAGACAGCGAGCACAGTGCTATTTTCCAGTGTCTGCCTTATGAGCTGCAGACCAATCTCGGATTCTGTGACCTTAAAAAGGCAAATGTATCAAAGATTCTTCTGACAGGATCTGGTGGTCCTTTCAGAGATACTCCTTTATCAGAGTTACCAGCTGTAACTCCAAAGCAGGCTATCTCTCATCCTGTATGGTCAATGGGTCCTAAGATTTCTGTTGACTCAGCAACAATGATGAATAAAGGTCTTGAGTTTATTGAGGCTCGTTACCTGTTCAATGCAACTGATGATGATATCAAGGTTGTTATTCATCCTCAGTCTGTAATCCATTCAATGGTTGCCTACACCGATGGAGCTGTTATGGCTCAGATGGGGCAGCCTGATATGAGAACTCCAATTGCTGTAGCAATGGGCTTCCCTGAGAGAATCGAATCTGGTGTAGCTCCTCTTGATTTTGAAAAGTTAGGAGAGCTTACATTCAGAGCTCCTGACTATGAAAGATATCCTTGTCTGAAGCTTGCAATGCAGGCAAGTGTGAGCGGACAGGGAGCAACTACCGCTCTAAATGCTGCCAATGAGATTGCTGTTGAGGCATTCTTAAAGGAGCAGATCAGATATACAGATATCGCAGTGGTTGTTGAGAAGGTATTAAATACCTTTGGTTCTCCAGAGCTTCACAGTGTAGATGAAGTATTAAACGCAGATTCTCAGTCAAGAGAGATTGCAAGAGAAGCTGTAAAGGAGCTTGCTAATGGTTAACTTTTTAGGTGGTATCTTCTATTTCCTGCTTGCACTGGGAATTCTGGTTACCATCCATGAGTTGGGACATTTTTTAGCAGCTCGTGCCTGCAAGGTAAAGGTTCTGCGTTTTTCTCTGGGCTTTGGACCGATCATCTACAAAAGAACCGGTAAAGATGGCTGTGAGTACGCTGTAAGTGCTATTCCTCTTGGCGGATACGTTAAGATGGAAGGAGAGAATACTCCCGTTGAAGGAGAAGAAAAGGCCAGCCTGTCTCCAGATTCATTCAAGGCCAAACCAGTCTGGCAGAGAGCGATTATTATCTTTGCGGGGCCTTTCTTCAATATAGCTCTGGCTGTAATTCTGTTTACTATTGTAAACATGTCAGGAATTTCCGAGCGCTATGCTGTAGTCGGTGATGTAACTCCAATGTCCATTGCCGAGGAAACCGGTTTTAAGACTTTTGACCGCATCGAGTCCGTTGAAGGCAAGAAGATCGAGACCTGGTCTGACTTTGTATATACACTGGTTGAGTACACAGGTTCTGACACAATTCTGGATGTTGTCGTAAAGACAGATATGGGTAAAGGTTCAGCCAGAACTCTGCCTCTGTCTTTGAAGAACTTTACATTAAACAGAAATGAATCACCTCTGGATGTTCTGGGACTTAAGATCTGCTACGGAGATATAACCAGTACACTTGGAGCTGTCGTAAAAAATTCTCCTGCGGATAAAGCCGGCCTTAAAGTTGGTGATAAAATTGTTTTGATTGACGGTCAGGAGATTGATTCATGGTTCCGTATTCAGGAAAAAATTGCTGATTCAAACTGTAGACCAATGGAGCTTGTAGTTGAGCGCGATGGTAAAAAATACAGTGCGATCGTCGTCCCAGAATTAAAAAATAACTCAAGAGCTAAAATTTCCAAGCCTTTTGTTGGTATTGCTGCGAAAGTCGAGCCTCTTGAAGGTCTAACCCGCATGGTATCATATGGACCTATAGATGCATTTGGAAAAGCTCTTAATGATGCTGTCAGCATGTCAAAGCTGGTTATCGTTTCTGCCTACAAACTGATTAACGGTAGCATCTCAGCTGACAATATCTCCGGTCCTATTGCAATTGCAAAAGGTGCGCAGGAAAGTGCCCAGTTTGGACTGATTATCTTTATAAGTTTTTTGGCTGCTATTAGTGTAAACTTAGGTATCCTCAATTTAATTCCGATACCGGTTTTGGATGGTGGTCAGCTATTATTTTTAGCCTATGAGGCAATTATGCACAAAGAGCCTAGTGCCAGAACACAGGCCTTTCTGACCTCAATAGGCGCAGCGGTCCTACTGACCCTGACAGTATTTGCTGTCTTTAACGACATAAAAGGTTTATAAATTTTCTAAACAAACAATGGTTTTAAGATGAGATCTCACTTTTCAATAAAAATAGCAAGCCTAAGTCTTGCAGTAGCTTCAGTACTCGGTATTTCCACCGCAGCTTTTGCAGCAGGTGATCCTGTTATCAGCGATATTCAGATCAGAGGTCTGAATCGTGTAACCAAGGGTGCGGTATTGCTTGCTCTTCCAGTAAAGGAAGGCGATGTAATGTCAAGAGAGAATACCTCTCTTGCTATGCAGAGACTGTATGCAACTGGTGAATTCGATGAGGTTAAGCTTTCACGTGACGGCAGTACCTTCATCGTTACAGTTCAGGAAAGACCAACCGTAGGTGCTATTGATTTCTCTGGTAACGTTAATATCAAGAAAGAGGATCTGGAGAAGGTTATCAATGATCAGGGCATTCGCGTAGGTGACCCTCTGAATAACCAGGCTCTGAACACTATTGAAAAGTCATTAGAGGATTTCTATCACTCATCAGGTATGTATCAGGCTTCTGTGAAGGCTGTTATCACCAATCTTCCTCGTAACCGTGCTGATATCAAGATTGAGATTATCGAAGGTAAGGCTGCAGAGATTCAGCAGATTAACATTGTGGGCAACAATTCATTCCCAGAGGATGTTCTGTTAGCTCAGATGGAGCTTCGTGATGATGTTCCTTGGTGGAACTTCATGGCTAACACCAAGTATAACGGTCAGAAGTTCAGAGCTGATCTTGAGTCATTAAAGTCATTCTATATGGACAGAGGTTATGTAAACTTCAAGATTGATTCAACCTCAGTTGAACTTACTCCAGATAAGAAGGGTATCTATCTGACCATTGCCATCAACGAGGGTGAGCAGTACAAGATTTCAGGAACCTCTGTAAGAGGCGATACCTTAAAGTATGGTGAAGAGCTGAATAATGCTGTAACCATTGAAAAGGGGGAGATTTACAATCAGCGCAGAATTACCGAGAACGAGAAGACTCTTGCTTCTATTCTGGGTAAGTATGGCTACGCAAACTCTGAGGTTAAGAGCTTCCCTGTATTTAACGACAAGGAGAAGACTGTTGAGCTTCAGTTCAACGTAATGCCTGGCAAGCGTGTTCATGTTTCACAGGTATTCATCAGCGGTAACGATACCACTGACGATACTGTTATCAGACGTGAGCTTCGTCAGATGGACGGTTCATGGCTGTCATCTGAGGCTATTGATGTTTCAAAGACACGTCTGGACAGAACAGGTTATTTCGAGTCATCAGAAATTACCACAGAGAAAGTTGGCGGTTCTGATGACACTGTTAACGTAAATACCAAGGTTACTGAGAGACCTACAGGTGCAATCTCTGGCGGTATCGGTTTTGGTACTGACTCAGGTCTGACCATTCAGGCAGGTATTTCTCAGAGCAACCTGTTTGGTTGGGGTACCCAGGGTGCTATTAACGCATATCAGAATGATTACCGTAAGCACATGGAAGTATCTTACACCGACCCATATTTCACTGTTGATAACGTAAGTCTGGGTGGAAAGCTCTTCCTGGATAACTACTATGGTGCTGATGATGCCGACGTTATCGACTATACCAACAA
>JAGDBH010000237.1 GCA_017959135.1 Succinivibrio sp.
CACCTTTCTGATAAGCATCGAGAGCAGCTCGGCTTGAGGATATATAATGTTTTCTTGTCTGTGCCAGATCTGGGTAATTATGAGATATATAGGCAGTGATACTGTTCTCCATTTTCTCTGTTAAAGCATATTCTGAAATTTTTTTCTCAATAGATTTGAAATACCCCAGGATGAATGCGTTTTTCTTTTCTTTAACTTTTGATGAGAATATGCGCTTGAGCTCGGTTACTCTCCAGTCAGGAAGATGTTTATAGGCTTCGTTTCTTGCGTCCTTGAAGCTTTTTGATATTTTTTTCAGATAATTGAAATCAACCTTGGTTTCAGGCAAATCAGTCTTTTCAGAAAGTATTTGCACAGACATAACAAAAGGCTCAAGAGCTATCCTGTAAAAAACAGGTACATGCTGCTCTATTGATAAGAGAAGTATGGGGGTTTTGAAGGTATCGACCAGAACTTCGCATTCTATGGTACTGGTATAGTTACCAATAGCTGCAGCAGCCTGTCTTGATAAAACAGTAAATATGTATTCACAGCACTCTAATAGGTCTGACGGGCCAATAAGACTGACGGTTTGTACCTTTGAGTTTGCAGTATGCAGAACAGAGTCGATTCCAAAAGCCTTTTTGAGGATTGAAAGCAGAAGATTCATACTTGTCTGTGTTGTAAGCGCACTTAAAGGCTTTAACATTATTTCTCCAATGTCACTGCCTAAATTGAGATCTGCCGACTCAATTTTATATTTTTCCATCAGCTTCTGAGCTCTTGAAAGGGCAATGGCGGCCTCGTTCGGATTAGAACTGTCAGACAATGCTAAAAGTTTTTTTATTTTTTCAATCAGTTCTCTTTTATTCATATTGGCTCTTGGATAAATCAGATTCGTCTGAACATTATATATTGAAGAGATATATGTAGAGATATAAAAAAGGCACCTTGTAATAAGGTGCCTGTATAACGTTAGTATGGAAAAGTTGTTACTTTATTATTTTGATGATAATGCTTCACCGATTTCTTCAAGAGTTCTACCCTTGGTCTCAGGCATCATGATTGCACACCAGATAATCTGAACAACCATCATTAGAGCGAAGAAACCGAACATGTAGCCTGCATCGAAGTTTGCAATTGCAATTGGGAACAGCAGTGTCAGACCTGCAGCGAATACCCAGTGAGTTGCAGAACCAAGTGACTGACCGGCAGCTCTCTGATCGTTAGGGAAGATTTCAGAGATGAATACCCAGATGATGGTACCTGAACCGATAGCGTGTGATGCAATGAAAGTAATCATACATACAAGTACTAAGGTACTTACTGAACCTAGTGAAGATGAAGCTTCGTGCTTAACCTGAAGAGCGATATCGCGAACCTCAGCTAAAGACTCACCGTCAAATGCAACCTTGGTACCGGTGTATGAAGCCTTCTGAGTTGAATCAGATAGTTTCTTCTTTGCAGTCTCGTAAGCAATCTCAGCCTTTGACTTATCTTCAGCAGTGAAGAATACAGTCTCGTTGTTCATGTTGATTAACTGCTCTGCAGTTGAAGCGGTATCAATTGCATTAGATACAACCTTAAGCTCTTCGAAGTGGAAGAATGCATAGGTACATACTGATAGAGATGCAATATAGCCAACACAGCCGATTAGAAGCAGAGTCTTACGACCTAGAAGGTCAATTAAGCGAATACCGATGAAGGTTGCAATCAGGTTGGTTACACCAAGAGCGATTGAAGCTGCTACTGGATCCTCGATACCTGCTAGACCTAATAGTCTTGGAGCGAAGTAAAGAATAATGTTAATACCAGATAACTGGTTGAAAGCTGCAATCAGGAATGCAAACAGAATTGGGTAACGAAGTCTCTTTGAGAAGAACTTTGATGCGCTCTGCTTTAACTTGCCTTCCTCAGCTGCTGATGCCTTAACAGTTGAAACAAGCTCGTTTAACTCATTGTCAGACATCTCTGGGTTGATTAAAGAGAATACCTTCTTACCTTCAGCTTCGTTCTTAGCATCAACGATTAACCAGCGTGGTGACTCTGGTAGAGAGAAACACATGATGGTGTAGATAATTGATGGGATAACCTGAATACCTAACATCCAGCGCCATGCAGACTCATCAGGAGCGATGTTTGCAATAACATAGTTAGAGAAGAAGGCAATCAGAATACCGAATACGATGTTGAACTGGAATAAGCCGGTAAGTTTACCTCTATCACCAGCAGGTGAGATTTCTGAAATAAACAGAGGTGCAGCAATAGTAGAAATACCGATTCCAAGTCCACCGATGAAACGGAAGATAAAGAATGATGATACGTTCCATGCTACAGCAGAACCGATAGCGCCTACCAGGAACAGCACGCCGTTAAAAATAAGGGTCTTTTTTCTTCCATATTTTGCAGTAGGGATACTACCGAAAATAGAACCTAAAACGGTTCCCCATAGTGCAGCAGAAATTGCTAAACCATGCATAGAGCCTGAAAGAGACCATAACTGCTGAATTTTACTTTCAGCACCTGAAATAACTACGGTATCAAAACCGAATAAGAAACCTGCTAAGGCTGAAGTAATAGCCCACAGTAAGAGTTTTTTGTTCATTTGTTTAAATTTCCTTTGTCCTTACGTCCGCGCTTGCGGTGCAAAAAATTGCGATAAGCATAATGCCATACAGTTAAATTTAAAAAAATCATTTTATTCACAAAATATTATGCAAAATTTTGCATATGTAAAAAAATGTAAAAAAATACTGTCTATAGTGTTGATTGTGCAAGGCCTAAAATCACGTACAGAACTGTTCTAAAAACAATAATAACATAGATAACTATCTGTTATTAAAGGAATATATATAAAAACAAACATCAGAAAACAGCAGTTACAGATAATATATGCACAAAAATAATCTTATCTGAAATTATATTTTTGATGTTTTTTCAGAATTAGGTATAATTATGCGTATGCAAAAAATTGCATAAAGTAATTTGATAAAATTCAAAGATTGAAAACATTTTCACCACAACAAATTTTTTCATTTATATAATCTGCGAAGAGATTTGGGGTATAAAAATAAAAACTATGGTTAATATTTCACAGATCGCCGAGCATCTTGGAGTTTCACCTTCCACTGTCTCAAGAGCATTGAAAAAGCCAGACATGGTTTCTCTTGAAACCAGACATAAGGTCCTGAATGCTGCTGAGAAGATGGGCTATCTACAAAAGCTGAGAGATGACATAACCGTTGCATCCTCAAGCAAGCTGATTGGTGTTATAGCAGCTGATTTAACCAATTCATTCTCAAATGCAATTGTTAAATCAGTGACTGATTATCTTGATTCACAGAATTACTCTGTGATTGTTGGCTGTAATTATGAGCAGAGTTCTCTAGAGGCAAAGATCCTCAAACAGTGGGCTCCGCTTAATTTGCGCGGTCTTATTATTATGCCGACTGCAAAATTTTGCAAAACTGTAGCCAATGATTTTATTGATATGCCGGTGGTTCTGGTAGACAGACACCTGGATGAGCTGAATTTTGATAGTGTTATTGAGGACAATCTCGGTGGTGTTCAGCAGGTTTTAGATTACCTGCAGGAACTTGGTCACGAGAAAATTGCTTTTATCTCTGGTTCAAAAAAGGTCTACACATTCTCTCAGAGATGTGCCGGAGTGGAGCAGTCTGGTATTAAAACAGAAATTCACGAAATTATAGCTGATTCATACGAAGAACTGTTTATCGGTGCGTTTGAACAGACAAATATTTTAATGTTAAGAGCAAAAGGCAGTAGACCAACTGCGATTGTCGGCGCTAACAACGCGATTACATCAGGAATTCTTTATGCTCTTAACCTGAAAGGATTCAAGATCCCAAATGATGTTTCAGTGGTTTCCTACGGAGACAGTAACTGGTGCCGTTTTTATCCGACTCCAATTACATCCGTATGTCAGCCGGTTGAAGAAATGGGAAGAATGGCTGCCACTATGGTATTAGAACGTATCAATGGCAGCAGAGAAAAGGTTAATAACGTGTGTTTAAAATCCATGCTGCTGCGTAGGGCTTCAACATCTAGCCCTAACGCAGACTAGTATGGATACTTTTTTGAAAGACTGTCCGTGATAGTTATTTCAAAAGATTTGCAGGATTTCATCCTAGGATTTTACGGGATATTTTTCGGTGTAGATTCCTAGCAGCAACAGTTTCATTAGGAGATAAAAATGTTAGATTTTTCAAAATTCAAAGGTAAAAAAGTAAAATGTGCCGGCCTAGGTGAGGTACTTTTTGATGTATTCCCAACAGGTCCAAAGATTGGTGGTGCCCCTGCAAATTTTGCATACCACTGCAGACAGAATGGTCTGGAATCACTTGCAATCAGTTCTGTTGGTACTGATTCATTAGGTTTCCAGGCTCGTAATCTTCTAGCTGCTAGATTTTTACCTGCACTTCTAATTGAAAATACTAAGGAAACCGGAGCTGTAAACGTTGATTTAACTGATGACGGCGTTCCAACCTATACTTTCGTTGAAGATACAGCATACGATAATATCCCACTAACCGAAACTGCGCTAGGAATTGCAAGACAGCTTGATTTAATGTGCTTTGGTTCACTGGCACAGCGTGGAAACGTTTCACACAGAACCATCATGGCTTTATTAGACGCAACGCCAAAAGGTTCTTTACGCGTTTTTGACGTAAATCTTCGTCGTAATTACTACTCAAGAGAAATCATTGAAGATTCTTTAAAGAGAACTGAAATTTTCAAGTGCAATGAAGACGAGCTACCTATTTTATGTGAGTTTGCAAGATTACAGGAAAAGACTGCAGCTGCTTACTATGAGTATCTGAAGAGCCTTGGCATCTACTGCTTTATCTTCACTGAGGGTGCATCTCAGAGTACTGTATTCCTAAATGATGAGATCTCAGTTCTTCCAACACCTAAGGTTGAGGTTGTTGATACTGTTGGTGCCGGAGACTCATTCACTGCAACCTTTATCAGCCGTTTAATGCAGGGCGATTCTCTGGTTCAGGCACATGAAAAAGCAGTAAAAATTTCTGCATATGTTTGTACTCAGGCTGGTGCAATGCCTGATATGCCAGCAGAGCTATTTGCTTAATTTTATATAAAATTTCATTATTTTTCCTTTGGTCTCAGAAAATCTGAGGCCATTTTTTATTTTTACAGCCCATTTTTGTGCTCAGAACAATAATCACCTGATAAGTATTTTTTTTCGAGTAATTCCCGAAATTCCGTAAATCGTTGCCGTAAAAAAGCCACAATTTTAGTGAATCGGCTAACATAATCTTAAAAAAAACACATTTATTTGCTAAAAATTAAAACATTTATAAAAAAAACATCAGTTTATTGTTACAATAGCGTTGTTACTTGCAGAAGTAGCACAGATGGCTTTTTGTCATCAATAAAAATAAGATGATAAGGGAAGTGAGAAATTCGCGGTTACAGCTGAATTCTCAACTTCAAGATTGCCCGATAAAATAAATATAACTAGGGATTTAACATGGCTAAAGTACAATCACTTCAAGATCCATTCTTAAATGCATTACGTAAGGAACATATTGTCGTTTCAATTTACCTTGTAAACGGAATTAAGCTTCAGGGACAGGTTGAGTCTTTCGACCAGTTCGTAGTTCTGTTAAAGAACCAGGTAAGCCAGATGGTTTATAAGCATGCAATTTCAACCATCGTTCCAGCTCGCGCAGTTAACATCACTACTGGCGACGAGAAAGAAGAAGAAAATCAATCTGCTGAATAAACATTTGTTCAATTTGAGACTGATTCATAATGCCCAAACAAGAGTTTGAGTCGTTAGGCTCGACGCTATTAGTGCATGTTGAGTTAACTCAGATTCAATCACAAGAAGACCTAAAAGAATTACAGCTTCTAACAGAATCTGCATTAGGTGATGTTGTCGAGAGTGTTTCTTGTAAAAGAGATGCTCCGGATCCTAGCACCTTCATCGGCTCAGGTAAGGTCGAGGAAGTAGCCTCTTTAGTTAATGCACTTGATGTTCAGACTGTAATTTTCAACAACAGTCTAACTCCTGCTCAGGAAAGAAATCTTGAAAAAGCCTTCGGCGTAAGAGTGATGGATAGAGTCGCTCTTATTCTTACCATTTTTGCTCAAAGAGCCCGCACTTATGAAGGTAAATTACAGGTAGAACTTGCTCAGCTTCAGTATGAGCAGGCCCGTCTGGTCAGAGGTTGGACCCACCTTGAAAGACAGAAAGGTGGTTTTGGTCTTAGAGGTGGACCTGGTGAAACTCAGATCGAGCTTGATAGACGTGCACTAAGAGAAAGAATAGCTGCTATTAAAAAGTCTCTTGAAGTAGTGGCTTCACGACGAGAGCAGAACCGCAGTCTTCGAAAGAAAAATTCCATTCCGGTTGTTTCCTTTGTTGGTTATACCAATGCAGGAAAATCAACTCTGTTTAACCTTCTTACCAATGCTAAGGTTTATGCCGCAAACCAGCTGTTTGCGACACTGGATCCGACGCTTCGCACCATTGAGCTTCCTGTTGTTGGAAAAACTGTTCTGGCCGACACTGTAGGCTTCATAAGACATCTTCCTCACGATCTTGTTGCTGCCTTTAAGGGCACCCTGGAAGAAACAGCGCAGGCTGATCTTCTAATGCATATCGTGGATGCTTCCGATGAGAGAAAGGAGTCCAATATTGATGCAGTAAATGCGGTACTGGATCAGGTCGGAGCTTCGGAAGTAAAAACTCTTATTGTGTACAACAAGGCAGATCTTGTGAAAGACTGTGCCAGCAATATCATAAGAGACGAAAGCGGAAAACCTACTCGAGTCTATGTAAGTGCAAAGACCGGATGGGGCATTGATAATTTATTATCAGCAGTTAGTGAATTATTATCTGATAATTTATGTGAATTTACTGTTAAGATAGGAGCTGAAAATGGAAGATTACGCAGTCTTTTATATGCAGCAAAATCGGTAGATTCAGAGAACTATGATGATGAGGGATTTGCTGTACTTAATATAAGAATTACAGCGGTTGAGGCTTCTATTATAGATAGCAAGACCAACGGAGAACTTTCATTGTGCTGTTCATCACTGGAAAAGCCATGGAAGAAAAGTAACGAATTTGATTTTGACTCAGTGAATTAGAAACTATGGAAAATAATAAAGATCTAATGGGCTGGAATGCTCCCGGCTCAAATAATTCTTCAGACGAAGATAAACAGAGAAACACGGACCCTTGGGGGCGTACCGTTAAACGCAATAATGATCCTGTTCAGGAGATTCTGAATCTTTTAAAGAATTTCCTTGGCAACAAGAAATCAGGCTCAAATGGCGGCTCAAAGCAGGATAAGGCCAGCATCAATGTGATTGGTCTTATTATTCCCGTTGTTCTTGGCTTTTATATCTTCAGCGGATTCTACACCGTAAGAGAAGCTGAGAAGGGCGTTGTTCTTCGTTTCGGTAAGGTTTATAACGTTGTTGATTCCGGTCTGAGATGGAAATTCTCCGGTATCGATACTGTTAATGTTGTTGATATTGAACAGGTTCGCTCTATTCAGTCATCAGGCACAATGCTGACTGAAGATGAGAACGTTGTTATTGTTGAAATGGATGTTCAGTACAGAATTTCAGACCCTGTTAAATATCTGTACTCAGTTGTAAATCCAGACAATACTCTTCTGGAAGCAACAGACAGTGCCTTAAGATATGTTGTTGGCCATACTCTAATGGATGACATTCTAACTTCCGGAAGAGAGATGGTAAGACAGACCACCCGTGAGCTTCTGACCTCAATTATTGAACCATATAATACCGGTCTTACAATTGTTGATGTTAACTTCCTTCCTGCAAGAGCTCCTGAGCAGGTAAAAGAAGCCTTCGATGATGCTATTGCCGCACAGGAAGATGAGCAGAGATACAAGCGAGAGGCAGAGGCTTATGCTAACGAAGTTCTGCCAAAGGCTGAAGGTCAGGTTCAGAGAATCAGACAGGAAGCTGAAGGTTACCGCTCACAGGTAGTTCTAAAGGCAGAAGGTGAGGTTGCAAGATTCGAAAAGGTTCTGCCTGAGTACAATGCTGCTCCTGAAATCACCAAGACCAGAATTTATCTTGAAACCATGCAGGATGTTCTTTCAAAGTCTCAGAAGATTCTTCTGGATACTCCTAAAGGTTCATCCCCTGTACTTTATCTTCCTCTTCCTCAGAATGGTATGCAGCAGCTTCCTTCTAAGCCAAAGGCCTTAGAGGATAACAGCAGTGTAAATTCCAAGGATCTGACAGATAAGGATAATGTAACCGTAACCGAGTCATATCCTCCTTTATCAGGAAATACTCAGAGCACTTACGGAACTTCATCAAGAAGGGGTAGATAATGAATAAGAATACTTTAAATATCGGACTTATTCTGTTATTTGTTCTGGCTTTTATCGGCTTTAACAGTTTATATGTTGTAACAGAAGGTACTAAGGGAATTGTTACCAGATTCGGTAAGGTTGTAAGAGCTTCTGACGGTAAACTTGAAATTGTGGAGCCTGGTCTTCACTTCAAGGCTCCTTTCATTGACCAGGTTAAAGCCTTGGATGTAAAGATTCAGACCATCAGCTCATCTGCAGACAGATTCGTTACATCAGAGAAGAAGGACGTTATCATTGATTCCTACGTTAAGTGGCAGATCCTTGATGCCGCAACCTATTATCTGACCACTGCAGGTGGTAACAAGATGCAGGCTGAAGAGCTGTTAAGACGCCGTATTAATAACTCTCTGAGAAGTCAGATTGGTAGACTTACAATTCATCAGATTGTTTCAGGCCAGAATTCTGGCAAGAATACTTCAACTCCTGAGGATGAGAACGTATTCGATTCAACTGATTCAGAGGTAGTTGCTGTTGCAAGTCAGTCAAAGCGTGATGAGGTTATGCAGAACGCTTTAAAGGATATCGGTGCATCTGCAAAGGCTCTGGGTATCAAGATTGTTGATGTTAGAATCAAGCAGATCAATCTTCCTCCAGAGGTTTCAAATTCCATTTACCAGCGTATGCGTGCTGAGCGTGATGCTGTTGCTAAGCTGCACAGATCTCAGGGTAGAAAGGAAGCTGAAGCAATCAAGGCTCATGCAGATAGAGAAGTTGTTGTTAAGATTGCAGAAGCAGAACGTCAGGCCAGAACTCTTCGAGGCGAAGGCGATGCGGAAGCTACAAGAATTTATGCTCAGGCCTACAAACAGAACCCACAGCTGTTTGAATTCTTAAGGTCAATGGATGCCTATAAGAAGTCAATGACCTCGGGAAAGGATGTTTTAGTACTGAAACCTGACAGCGAGTTCTTTAAGTTCTTTAATAACGCAAATGGTGCAAAAGCTACAAATTAATCACATACCTAAATCATTTTTGTATAATGATTTAGGTATTTTTTTTGGCAATAATTCGGAACGAGGATAAAAACAAAATGCCTAATAATGTTATTGTGCTTGGTACACAATGGGGTGATGAAGGTAAAGGTAAGATCGCTGATTTACTGACTTCAAAGGCTAATATTGTTGTTCGCAGTCAGGGTGGTAACAATGCTGGTCACACTCTGGTTGTAGGAAACAAAAAGGTTGTTGTAAGACTTGTTCCTTCTGGAATTTTACACAAGGATTGCCTATGTCTGATCGGCTCAGGTGTTGTTGTAAATCCAGGTGCACTATTTGAAGAAATTGAAGAATTAAACAAGGCTGGTGTAGAGAATGTAGAAGCCAGAATTAAGATTTCTGGAGCTTCATCTCTGCTTCTTCCTGTTCATCCTGCTATTGATAAAGGCTCTGAGAAATTAAGAGGTAAGGGCGCAATCGGCACAACAGGCAGAGGTATCGGTCCTTGCTATGAAGATAAGGTTGCCCGTCGTGGCGTAAGGGTTGGTGACCTTTATGACATGGA
>JAGDBH010000238.1 GCA_017959135.1 Succinivibrio sp.
AAAAAAGAGTTTCAAAAAAAATAATTTCTATTTTTTTTGAAAAAAAGAAGATTAGTGATACTCTATGAAAAATAAAGAGAATTTTTTATAAAAAAATAGAAATTTTAATTATGATGCATATTTTTAATAGACATTAATCACAATTACATTACCGAAAATATGACAAAAATTTGTCATTTTTTTATACCGATGTATTATTAATATAAAGTCGAAAAAATAATTAAATCAGGTTGTGATATTCATTCAGTAAGTCAAAAAAACATCATAACTGAGTGAATGAATTTAAGTTAAACAAAAACTGCTAATCATGAAACATTCTCCTCTTAACGATTATGTTACGGGCGTTTTATTATTTATTGATTTTTATGCAGTTTACAGATCATTGAAGGTGATACATGCGTTTTTCAGGAAATCTCCTAATTCTTGAGAAGGATAATCACAAACGAGAATCACTTGAAACAATCTTTTCCTTTTTGGGATTGTCCTGTCAAAGTGGTGATGTAGATGACTGCATATCATACTTTGATGCAGAAGAGTCAAATGTGGATATCTGCATTCTAGGTGATATTGATAGTTTCAATTACAAAGAATTCATTATTTCTCATGCAAATACTGCTTTTCTGCTATGTTCAGAGAACAGTCATGGGGATCTGAAGGAACAGCCTAATTTCATGGGCGAAATCGGGAATGACCCTAACTATGATGAAATAGTTTCTCTACTGCATTACTGTCAGTCTTTCCGTTCTATGAGAAGACTCTCAAGCAAATCAGGTGACGGTGCATCTGCACTGATTAAGATGCTTGTTGGTCAGGGTAAGGCAATCACCAACGTTAGAAGATTGATAGAACAGGTTGCAACCAAGGATACATCTGTTCTGATTTTAGGAGAATCAGGCACAGGTAAGGAAGTTGTCGCAAGAGCTATTCACGAATTATCTGATAGAAAGGATAAGGCGTTTGTTCCAGTTAACTGCGGAGCTATTCCTGCAGAGTTGTTAGAATCAGAGCTTTTCGGTCAAGAAAAAGGGGCTTTCACTGGAGCAATCAGTGCTCATGAAGGTAGATTCGAGCTTGCTGAAGGAGGAACCATTTTCCTTGATGAAATCGGAGATATGCCGTTTCAGATGCAGGTAAAGCTCCTGAGAGTACTGCAGGAAAGACAATTTGAAAGAGTCGGTTCAAATAAACCAATTAAATCAGATGTAAGAATTATTGCTGCAACACACCAGAATCTGGAAAAAATGGTTGCAGAAAAGACCTTCCGACAGGATCTTTTCTATAGACTGAACGTTTTCCCAATTGAAACTCCTCCTTTGAGAGAAAGAACAGATGATATTCCTCTTTTAGTTCAGGAATTGGTTAACCGTCACAGCAAAATTCAGAAAGCAACGGTACGATTTACCCAGAGAGCGATGCTTCAGCTGATGTCATGTCCTTGGCCGGGAAATGTCAGAGAATTATCAAATATTGTAGAAAGACTGCTGATTCTTCATCCTAATGAAATCGTTGACGTTAACGAGTTACCTGTAACCTATAGAGGTGGCAAACTAGAGGATGATCCTTATGAAGAAAGAATGGCTCTTCTGGATAACTTCTCTGTTCCTCTTCAGGGCGATGAGCTTCAGGAGGAAGGATTCTTCGATGACAATGACAACAGGCCAATTGATCTGCCTCCGTTGCCAGTAATCGAAGGCGAAAGAGATATGGCACAGGCGTTCATGCCGACACTTTCACCAGAAGGTATAAACCTTAAGGATATGGTTGCAAGTATTGAAATCAGCATGATTAAGCAGGCGCTTACTCAAAGTAACGGAGTTGTTGCAAAAGCCTCGGAAATTTTAGGGCTAAGAAGAACAACTCTTGTTGAAAAAATGAAAAAGTACGGCATAGCATCTACAAACTAATGGAGCCAAGATAGATGAAATTTAAAAAGGACTTAGAATCTTTTCTTAAAAACAAAACTATTTTAGTAACTGGCGGTACCGGCTCCTTTGGCAATAAGTTTGTACAGAAGATTCTTGAAAACTATGAAGTTAAAAAGATAATAATCTATTCTCGAGATGAGCTTAAACAGTATGAAATGTCTCAGCGCCTTACAGACTACGCTCAGACATTAAGATTCTTTATCGGTGATGTAAGGGATCTTGAAAGATTAAAGCTTGCTATGCGTGGAGTTGATATTGTAATTCATGCAGCGGCTTTAAAGCAGGTTCCAGCTGCAGAATACAATCCAATGGAATGTATCAAAACTAATATCAATGGAGCACATAACGTAATTGAGGCTGCCATTGCCAATAATGTTGAAAAGGTAATAGCACTTTCAACAGATAAAGCAGCAAACCCAATCAATCTATATGGCGCAACAAAGCTTTGCTCAGATAAACTTTTCACCGCAGCAAACAATCTTGTAGGCGAAGGTAAAACAAGATTTTCAGTAGTTCGTTATGGAAATGTCTCTGGCTCTAGAGGAAGTGTTGTTCCATTCTTTAGAAATCTAAAAGAACAGAATGCCGAGTTTATTCCGATTACAGATAAAGAGATGACAAGATTCTGGATCTCTCTTGAGCAGGGTGTTGAATTCGTCCTAACCAATCTTTTAAGAATGCATGGCGGAGAG
>JAGDBH010000239.1 GCA_017959135.1 Succinivibrio sp.
CTTGTAATGGAACCGAAACAAAATCTCAGCATCTATTGAATTCAGAAAACTCTGATCTATATTTTAAAGTGCGGTCTTTTCTTTTTAAGGACAATATATGAATAAAGTCATACTCATCAGCGGTCATCCTGATCTTAAAAACTCACTGTCAAACCGAACCATTCTCGAAGAATTAAAGAAACTTCAGCCAGAAATTGAAATCAGACGATTAGATGAACTTTATCCTAATTACAGAATTGATATTGAAGCAGAACAGAAAGCTTTAATCGATGCAGATCTGATTATCTGGCAGTTCCCTATGTTCTGGTACGGACTTCCTGCTCTTTTAAAAAAGTGGCTTGAGGATGTATTCGCCCACGGCTTTGCCTACGGCTCACAGGGTGATGCATTAAAGGGTAAAAAGCTTCTGATATCTCTTACAACCGGAGCCTCTCTGTCTAACTATGCCCACGGTTCAACCTTCTCTCATACCATTGAGGAGTTTCTTATTCCATATGAGGAAGCGGCAAACCTGTGCAGATTAGAATATCTAAGACCAATCTACTCCGGTGGCATGATGTTTATACCAGGAGTAAGCAGCGAGGATTCAAAGGGACTTATTATTGAAAAGGCAAAGGAGCATGCTTTAAGACTTAATGAAATGATCAAATCTCTTTAAGATTCGATCACCTGGTTACTATTCAGCGCCTTTGGTAGCATTCTTGAAATAGTTATGGATTTCCTCGATATAGAGCTGCCCCATCTTGCTTAAGATCTGGTTCTTCTTAACTATATAGCCGATATCCATAACATCATCTTCACTGGCATCTGGCTTGTAAGGTACAGCAATATAATCATCACCGTTTAAAGCCTCACAGATAATACCGGAACACAGAGTAAAGCCGTTTAGGCCTCTCATAAGGTTCAGCATTGATGCTCTGTCGTTAACCTTGACGGTACGGATATAGCTTTTGGTTGAAAAGATTTCCTCAGCAAAATAGAAAGAGCTGTTATCGCCCTGCTCAAAGGACAGACAAGGATAGTCTGACAGATCCTTAAACTCGATGAATTCTCTGGTGGCTAAAGGATGGTCCTTGTAAAGATACACGAAGGTTCTGCAGTCGATGATGTGATGAAATTCCAGATCGGCTGAATTTAAAAGCTTGGTAATAATATTCTTATTAAAGCTTGAGAGGTACAGAATACCGATTTCACTCTTCTGAGTGCTTACATCATCAATAACTTCCTTGGTTTTAGTCTCTCTGATCGCAAAGTCATACTCGGCAGTATTGAACTTCTTAACCATCTCAACAAAGGACTTGGTAGCAAAGGAATAATGCTGGGTTGAAACACCGAACTTCTTCTTTAAGGTTCCGTTCTTACCGAACTTATCAAGTAATGACTCATACTGATGGTATACCTGACGGGCATAGGCGATAAATTCAACGCCTTCGTTGGTAAGAGTAACACCACGACCTGAACGATAGAAAATGGTAATTGAAAACTCATCTTCAAGATCGTGAATTGCATTTGAAAGAGAAGGCTGAGAAACATACAGAATCTGGGCTGCCTTGTTAAAGGAGCCGGTCTCAGCAATAGTCAAAACATAATGTAACTGAGTTAAAGTCATAAGTTTTCCTTTCTCTGCAGATGTCTTTTACCCATTATTACATTAAGAGCACAACTACTCTATAGATAACAGTAATTTAGTGTAAATTGCACAAAGACAAAGCAAAGAGTGGCTCTCTAGGTGTTCAGTTTGAACAGCACCGAATCAAAAAACACCTTTTTATCCGAGGTAAAGGAATAGCTGCGTAAGGTCTTGACCTGACGCACTGTTAGTACACACAAAAAACAGGGGTCAATCTGATTTAGAGAATGGATATTAAAGGAGAGTAAAGGAGTACCGGTGGTTACCTTATCTCCCTTTCTGATCTTAAGATCAAAAAGCTCGACTGGATATTTCTTAGGATTAAGACCGGCATTGAGTAACAGCTCAACCTTACCGACCTCAATAATAAGGGCGTTGTTTTTCTCCGATACCGACTTTATCACTCCGTCGCAGGGAGCTCGCAGGGTATCCGAGGTTGGAAGAACCGCAACTGAAGGCCCGATGATATTGTTTGAGATAATTGAGTTTTTTATAAGCTCAGATGGCAGA
>JAGDBH010000240.1 GCA_017959135.1 Succinivibrio sp.
AATCTTGGTCTAAAGCTTCTTTTAGCAAGTGAACTTCAGAATTCTCAGAATAACAATCAGGTACAGCCAGCAAACTTTGGCTTTCAGAATGAACCAAATACTCAGGTAAACAACGGTTTTAATCCTAATCCAAATCCGATTAATCAGCAGGCTTCAAATGTTGTTCCTGTTCAGACCGCTCCAGCTCATAACATGGTCAGAGCAGATAACATTAATCCAGAGAAGACCTTCGAAAACTATGTTACAGACCCTGAGAATTCACTTGTATATGCAATTGCTCAGAAGATTGCTCAGAATCCTGGTTCAGAATCATACAATCCTTTCTATGTATATGGTGGTTCAGGTTTAGGAAAGACCCATCTGCTATGGGCTATTGCAAACAGAATCAGAGCAACCAAGCCTGAGATTTCTGTTGTGTATATCCGTGCTGAGGAATTCATCAGAAAGTTTGTTGAATCTATGTCTAAAACAGGCTTTGTTGATCAGCAGGTTAAATTCCAGGATTCATTTACCCAGCATGATGTTTTCATCATGGACGATATCCAGTCATTGACCAAAGGTGAGAAATCCAGAGATACATTCTTCGAGATTATCGCAAACTATCTGGATAAACCAGGCAGCCAGCTGATCCTTGCATCAGACGTTGCTCCTGGCAATTTAAAGAATTTCCACCCTCGTCTGGTTTCAAGATTCGGTTCAGGTGTATGTAGAGAGATTTATCCTCCTTCAGCAGAAACACGTGCTGCAATTACCTTAAGAAAATGTAAGGAACTGGATATTCAGCTTGATCACGATGTTGTTGATTATATTGCCAATAACATCAGATCCAGTGTTCGAGAGATTGAAGGTGCTATCAAGACTCTGAAGCAGCACATTGAAATTACTGGTAAGCAGATTTCCTGTGATGATGCTGTTAAGCTGCTTTCTAATCTGGTTAATATCGACAGACAGGTAACCAGCATAGATGCAATTAAGGATCGTGTTGCCAAGGAATATGGTGTTACCGTTTCTTCAATGGAATCAGCAGAGAGAAAGAAAGCTACATCTCTAGCACGTTCTATGGCAATGACACTTGCAAATGATCTTATTCCGAATTTATCATTAAATGACATTGGAAGAGCCTTTAACAAGGATCATTCCTCAGTGCATGAAGCAATCAAACGTACTCGTGAAAAAATAGGTGACGATAGAGAGGAACAGTCTGCAATTTATCAGAGACTGATTCTGTCACTGAAGAAAGAGTAATTGTGGAGTTTATCAGATGAAATTCAGAGTCCTACTATCTAACTTAAAGAAACAGCTTGATGAAGTTGCTGGTATTGCAGGAACAGCCCCTAATAAAGAGGATATAACTCAGAACATCCTTATTAATGTATCTGAGAATATGCTTAATCTGAAAGCCACAAATTACAATATTGAGCTTAAAACCATTATTCCTCTGGATGACGTTGAGTCTGATGGTGAAATTACTGTTAATGCCAACAAGTTACGCGATACTTTAAGTAATCTTGATATCAACAGTGTTGTATCTATTACTCTTGATGAAGATAAGAACGTTCTGGTTATTTCAGATGGAAATACTTCATTTGAGATTCGTACTCGTTCTTCAATTGATTTCCCTTCATTTGAGCTTGAAGATATTGAGCAGGAAATCAGCATTAAACAGTGTTTACTGAAATCTATCATTGATTCATCTGTATTCTGTGTTTCTAATGAAGATTTCCGTGACTATCTGAAAGGTATCCGTTTTGAGCTGAATGGTTCAAAACTTGAAATCTTTACCTCTGATGGTCATAGAATGGCTATTCTTGAAACCCAGCTTGCAAACCAGACATCATCTGGCTCCTTCGGTGCAATCATTACCAAGAAGTGCGCTGCACAGCTTTCTAAGATTTTAAATGATTCAGGTGAATCTGAGGTTGTCCTGAAGTTTACCAAGAATGCGGTTAGAACTTCATGCAATAACTTCTCTCTTGCATCTAAGCTTATTAACTGCGGTTATCCTAATGTAAGAACAGTTATTCCTAAGTCTATTGATACAACAATCTCTATTCCACGTGTGACATTCAATAAGCTGATTCAGCAGGTTTCTGTTCTGTCATCAAAGCGTGTGAACGGTGTTTCCTTCAGCTTTGGTAATGGCAAGGTTGATTTAAGATCTGAGAACTCAGAGCATGAGGTAGCAACTGCTTCTCTTGTTCTTCCTGATGCTCAGACTCCAATCGAGATTTCTCTGAATGGACAGTATGTTCGTGATGTTCTGAATGTAATCAAGACAGATAATGTTTTATTCTGTTTCAGTCAGCCTATGCTGAATGTTCTGATTAAATCAGATTCATCAGACAATAACGAGCTTAACGCAAGCTATATCATCAGTAAGGTTGTTGTTTAGTTTTAATGTGTTGCGAAGAATATCCTTTCTTCGCAATTATTATGTATGCATATCACCAAGCTTATCGTACAGAACTGCCGCAATATTTCCTATCTTGATATAAAACCATCAAGTAATTTTAATCTTATATATGGACCTAATGGTTCTGGTAAAACCTCTCTTTTAGAGGCTATCTCCTATCTTGGTTTAGGTCGTTCCTTCAGAACATCCAAGTATGTTTCTCTTATTAAAAAGGGAACTGAGTCAATTACAATTTCAGCCAAGGTTAAAAGTGATAAGTCTGATTTTGAGGATACTCTTGGTATATCCAGATTTAAATCCAGAAACAAGGGGATGCTGGTTTCTGTAAACTCTGAACATTCATCAAGACTTCTGGATCTTGTTGACAGAATAAGCGTTCAGGTTATTCATCCTCAGGGAATTGATCTGATTCTTGGAACTCCTGAGCTAAGACGCAGTTATATTGACTGGGGAATCTACTATCTGTACCCTGAGTTCAAGCAGCTATGGATGAATTACAAGAAGCTCCTGTCTCAGCGTAATTTTCTGCTTAAGAAAAATGCCTCTGTTGAAGAGATTCAGCTATGGGATGATGCTCTCTCAAATATCAGCGAAAATATCACTTCCATTCGTGAAGAATATCTTCAGAAACTCTATCCTATTCTGCGTGAAAAACTGCAGCAGTTTTTGCCTAATTTTGAGTTCGATTTTAACTTTCAAAAAGGTTGGGAAAATGGCTTGCAGTTGCGCTCTGCGCTAGATTTAAATCTTGAAAAAGACCGTGTTTTGGGGTATACTTTTTATGGTTGTCACCGTGCGGATTTAAGGGTCAAATGCAACGGTTTTTTAGCATCTGATACCTTATCTAGAGGACAGTTAAAATTACTTGTCTGTGCAATGAGATTATCGCAGAGCCATTTGCTTAGACAGCAAAGTGGTAAAAACTGTATTTTCTTAATTGATGATCTCAATTCTGAGCTAGATCCACACTCTAGACATCTTTTGTTAGATGATTTAATAGATTGTAAGTGTCAGGTCTTTTTAACCAATATCTCAGAACAGATTGATATTCCTGATCGTATTGATTGTAAATACATCAACATCTCTACATCTATTACACCAGATTCATAGAGGACCAAATGTCAGAAGAAAAAAACAATGATTATGATACTTCCAGTATTAAAGTTTTACATGGCCTAGAAGCAGTTCGTAAACGTCCTGGAATGTATATCGGTGATACTGATGATGGATCAGGTCTACACCATATGGTTTTTGAGGCAGTTGATAACTCTATTGATGAAGCTTTAGCCGGTTTCTGTGACCATATTGAAGTTACCATTCATGAGGATGGTTCTGTTTCATGTACAGATAATGGTCGTGGTATTCCTGTTGCTATGCACCCTGAAGAGAAGGTTTCTGCAGCAGAAGTTGTAATGACCGTTCTTCATGCTGGTGGTAAATTCGACTCAAATTCTTACAAAGTATCAGGCGGTCTGCATGGTGTAGGTATTTCTGTTGTTAATGCCTTATCAGATCGTTTAGAGCTAACTATCAGACGTGAAGATCACATCTGGCAGCAGGTTTATTTAAACGGTGGTCATCCTGAGGCTCCTCTTCACCAGATTGGTGACAGTGATGAACACGGTACAATGGTTCGTTTCTGGCCTTCTCCAGAGATTTTCAATAACAATATTACATTTGAATACGCTATATTAGCCAAGAGACTTCGTGAACTATCATTCCTTAACTCTGGTATTAAGATTACCTTATCTGACTTAAGAGAGACTCCTGTAAAGCAGGAAGTCTTCTATCATGAGAAAGATGAAGGTATCAGCGCATTCATCAACTACCTGAATAAGGGTAAGAAGCCTATTCAGGAAGAAATCATTCATTTCACCAATGAGAATGATGATAATAAGATTTCTAATATCAGCGTTGAAATTGCAATGCAGTGGACTGATGCATACACAGAGAATATCTACTGCTTTACAAACAACGTTCCACAGAAAGACGGTGGTCAGCATTTAGCTGGCTTTAAGCGTGCTATTACCAATACATTCACCAAGTATCTGGCTGAGCATGCTACCATCGATAGCAAGATGAAGAATGTTACAGCTTCTCCTGAGGATATCAGAGAAGGTTTAACTGCTGTTATCTCTGTTAAGATGCCAGATCCTAAGTTCTCATCTCAGACTAAGGATAAACTTGTATCTTCAGAAGCTGGTACAGCAGTAAATAACTGTATTAACAATCATTTACTGGACATTTTAATCTTCAACAAGAAGATCTTCTCAGACAACATCTGTAATAAGATTTTATCTGCTGCAGTTACCCGTGAAGCTGTTAGAAAGGTTCGTGATATGTCACGTACCGACAGATCAGGTATCAGCAGCAAGTCTGTTGATAAGCTGGTTCCTTGCCGTGAAAAGAATCCTGCATTATCTGAAATCTTCCTGGTAGAGGGTGATTCTGCAGGTGGTTCAGCAAAGAACGGTAGAGATTCTAAATTCCAGGCCGTCCTACCTTTAAGAGGTAAGATTCTTAACGTTGAAAAGGCTCGCCTTGATAAGGTTTTAGAGTCAGAACAGATTTCAAATCTTGTTATTTCATTCGGCTGTGGTATTGGCGAGAATTACGATATCTCAAAGCTGAAATATCATAATATTATTATTATGACCGATGCCGACGTGGACGGTGCTCATATTCGTATTCTTCTTTTAACATTCTTCTACCATTTCTTCCCAGGAATCATTGAGAATGGCTATGTTTATGTTGCAGAGCCTCCTCTATATAAATATGAGAAGAAATCATCCAAGAAGGACCCTGTATACGTAATTACAGAAGAAGATGCAGCATTCTTTGAGGTTTCTCTAGCTGTTGAGATGGGACAGTTATTCCCATCACGCGGTGCTGCTGCAATTCCTCCTGTATCTCTGGAAGCATTATTTAAGAAGTACATTGCTGTTGTTGCTTCTGCTAAGAAGGCATGTAAACAGGAAGCTGATTATAACTATGAAGCAATTATCAACATGCTTTATTATGATGTAATCAAGGATAATATGTTTGCTTCTGAGGCTGACGTTAAGGCCTGGGTTGAAGGCTTTATTAAGGTATTACCTTCAAATCCTTCAGAGGGTATGTACTATAAGTACAGAATCGAACACGATGAGCTTAACAACAAGTTCTATCCAGTAGTTATTAAGCATGTTTTCGGTACTGATGAAGAGTGCACTATTAACGAGAAGTTCTTAACTAAGATTAGATACGACAAGATTAAAGCATTACATGCTCAAGCATCAAATCTGATTGAAGAGGATGGATACCTATATATTCCTTCAAATCCAGCTGAAAGCAAGGAAGTTAAAGTTAAGAATTTAACAGAGGTTTATGACATTCTGAAGAAGAAAGCAAAAGATAGCGTTAACATCCAGCGTTACAAAGGTCTAGGTGAAATGAGTGCAGCTCAGCTTTCTGAAACCGCTATGAACCCTGATACCAGAAGCATCAAGCGCGTTCACTTAAGTGATGCAATGGAAGCTAATAAGCTATTTGCTGACCTGATGGGTGATGATGTTCCAGTAAGAAGAGAGTACATCGAAATTCACAGTGACGAAGCTGTGTTAGATGTTTAAACCTTAATCT
>JAGDBH010000241.1 GCA_017959135.1 Succinivibrio sp.
AATCGAAATTGCGATGAATACCAGAATAGGGAGAATACTGCAGTTAAGTTTTAGTTTATTGATAATGTGCATGATAATCGGTATGTTATTTTTCTTTTTTTGAGTAATTTTTGACGCACTTATTTTACACTTTTTTCTCTGTAAATGGGCGCTTAGATACATTCTTGAGAATCGTGTAAAGTCACCTGTGTCATAAAAAGAAAATTATTCTTCAAAACTAATGTGATTTCTGACATAATATGCAAAAATTTTTTCACTTAACTAACAGAGACGACTCAAATTATGGATGAGATACAACTCTCTGCGGCCAAAAAAACAGTGATTGGAATTCAATTTCTGTTTGTTGCTTTTGGCTCGACAGTTTTAGTCCCACTTCTCGTAGGACTTGATCCCGCAACGGCGCTGTTTACAGCTGGAATAGGTACTTTACTCTTTCACTTGGTGACTGGTGGTAAAGTACCTATTTTTTTGGGCTCTAGTTTTGCATTTATTGCTCCTATCATTGCAGCCACCAAAGAGTGGGGCATGCCAGGAACTATTGCCGGTATATCCGCTGTAGCCTGTGTTTACTTTGGCATTTCATTTTTAATCAAATGGCAGGGTAAACGTGTTCTGACCCGTATTTTCCCTCCTGTTGTAATTGGCCCTATCATTATTCTTATCGGTCTATCCCTAAGTGGTGCCGGTGTGGATATGGCAAAGACCAACTGGACTCTGGCTATTATTTCACTTGCAACTGCTATTGTGGTTTTAACCTACTGCCGCGGTATGCTTCAGTTATTCCCTGTAATCTGTGGAATCATTGTTGGCTATGCCTTTGCTGTATATATGGGCGTTGTTGATTTTACCGCTGTAAAAGAGGCTCCATGGTTTGCTCTTCCAAGCAGTATCTCTAATTTCCATCTGCCTGAGTTTGCCTGGGAACCATTTGTATTTATGATTCCTGTTGCCATCGCTCCTGTAATTGAGCATATCGGTGACGTATATGTAATCAGTGCTGTGGCTAAAAAAGACTTTATTGCAGATCCTGGTCTGCATCGCACCATGTTCGGTGACGGTCTGGCCTGTCTTGTTGCTTCATTCCTTGGTGGCCCTCCAGTTACCACCTACTCAGAGGTTACCGGTGCAATTCAGATTACAAGAGTAAGTCATCCTCAGGTTATTCGTATTGCTGCTGTTACCGCTCTGGTATTCTCAGTATTCGGCAAGCTTTCAGCTCTGCTGCAGAGTATCCCTCCTGCAGTTTTAGGCGGAATCATGCTGCTTCTGTTCGGAAGCATCGCTTCTGTTGGTATTCAGAGCATGGTTCAGAAGAGTGTTGATATGAACAAGACCCGCAACCTTATTATTGTCAGTGTTACCTTAACCATGGGTATCGGTGGCGCAGCCTTAGGTTACGGTTCATTTATGTTCACCGGAATCGGTTTATCATCAATTGTTGCCGTAGTTCTGAATCTTGTACTGCCAAGAGGCAGAAACTAGAATTAGAATTCAAAAAAATAAGGGAGCCTGAGGCTCCCTTTTTGATGCTCAAAATTTGAATTAGAAATTATCGTTGTGAACTTCAAAGTAGCTCTGTGGATGATTACATACAGGGCATAGCTCTGGAGCCTTGGTGCCAACTACAATATGACCGCAGTTACGGCATTCCCATACGGTAACACCTGATTTCTCGAATACCTCTTTAGCCTTTACGTTCTGTAATAGCTTACGGTATCTTTCCTCATGGCGCTTTTCAATTGCTGCAACACCGCGGAATTTAGCAGCCAGCTCAGGGAAGCCTTCGGCCTCTGCATCCTTTGCCATCTGATCGTACATATCGGTCCACTCGTAGTTTTCACCTTCTGCTGCAGCAAGCAGGTTTTCCTCGGTTGAACCAATACCGCCCAGCTCTTTGAACCACATCTTAGCGTGTTCTTTTTCATTGTCTGCTGTCTTTAAGAATAACTCTGCAATCTGCTCATATCCGGCTTTCTTTGCTACAGAAGCAAAATAGGTATACTTATTGCGAGCCTGTGACTCACCCGCAAAAGCATTCTGAAGGTTCTTTTCTGTCTTGGTTCCTGCGTATTTGCTTCCTTTCTTAGCATCCTGCTCTACAAAAACATTCTTGTAATGGCAGATTGGACACTCTTCTGGAGCTTCAGGACCGTCGTATACATAGCCGCATTTTGTGCAAACAAATGACATAGTATTCTCCTTAATCGAAAAAGAATAAGTTAAGCATGTGTGTTGGAGTTACTTATATTTCTGTATTTACACTCCGAATTCATAAATACAGAGCTGAATTCTTAAGCGTCAGTCTTATTTTTGCAAAGTTCGCATATGCCTTCTAAAAAGACATTGCATTTTTCAATTTCGTTGTTTGTCTGATTTGCAAACAGAGACATAACTTTAGTATAGTCTTCAATCATAATATCGCTGACCTGTTTGCATTTTTTACAGTAGAAATGTGCGTGAGGCTGAGGATTTGGATCAAAATGTGTAATACCGTCACCAACTTCAATAGCCTGGATCTCGCCAATCTCATTTAGGAACATCAGATTACGATAAACTGTACCCAGAGACATCTTTGGGTATTCTTCCTTAATTTCGTTATATAACTTTTCTGCGGTAGGATGGTCGATTCGTCCGCAAAGATATTCTCTTATCACGTTACGCTGTTTACTGTTTCGTCGCTGTAGCATAAATGGTGAACCCTATCTGTATTATTTTCATCTTTTGTCTTTTTTTAGTATAAAGACATATTTTTTATAATAAAGTAAAAAAACGTAATTTTGTTAAGTAGGTATTGTTAAAAATAATAAACATTACTGTTCTTTATTATGAAAAAAATCTGTTTAGATACAATATGTTTATTAAAGTGAGTCTCTTAATAGTAGTTATTTCTATTAAGAAAATCAAGAGGATTTTTTATCATTTTTTCTTATGTGATATACCATAAATAAATAAGAAAAAATGATAAATAATAGTGCAGAGGAAAGTCCGAAAATCAGTCTAGGTCCAAAGCTCATAACAACAGCAGTACTGATGACTGGACCTAGGATGTTGCCACACTGAGAGGCACTGTATAGTACAGAGAAGGCCTTGGTCTGACTGGTGTGACTGATATGTTTTGCCGTAATGGAGTTTGCTGCAGGAATGGTTGCACAGATGCATAAACCAAAGACAAACTGAATCATGCTGAACATTAGAATGCTGCTCGTGTGATACTGAAGCAGGTAGGCGATAGATGCACCAAGAGAGCTTAGCATCAGAACCTTTAAAAAGCCTTTCTCAGAGCCAAACTTTGACCATAATGGAGATGCCAGAACTCCAGCAATTCCGCTAAGAGAGAAGATTATGCCTGATAGAGCCAGTGGTTCTTCAAAGGTGGTCATGCTTTCTACATAATCAGCAAGAATTGGAACAACCATCATGATTACAGCTGAATTGATCACAATACAGCTGCATAGTGAAACTATAATCGGATCTTTTAATATTCCTGAGATAGGAATAATCTCACTGTCATCGCTGTGCTGATTATGCTTTGGAGGCTCACTTAGGAGCATTATATTGATGGCACAGATAACCGCTACCAGAATAAAAATGCACAGATAGCTGTCTCTTACACCCATAAATTCAGCCATGATACCGCCAAAGGCCGGGCCGATAATGGTTCCTAAAAGATTGATACTCTGTAGGTAGCCGATTCTAAGCTGGGTCTTTTTATGATCTGCTGATAAAGAGCTTGTAAAAGCCATAATTGCAGGCATCATTCCACAGGCAAAGCCCTGCACGGCTCGGGCAACACACAGCATCAGAGGTGTGGTTGCAAGATAAGCGCACAGGTAGGATAGAAAAAGAAGGAAAGATACTCTTATCAGCATCTTTTTCTTTCCGAATTTATCTGCAAAATGTCCGCCGACAGGAGAAATAAAGATATTGACCACAAAGGTTACTGAATAGCACAGAGTGGTGTATAAGGCCAGATCAGAGCTTACACAGTTTAAATCCTGCTTTAGGTATACAGGCAGAAATGGCAGTACAAAGGTATTTGAACCGCTGATTATAAATACATTCAGATAAAGCAGAATTAAGGTAAAAACTGAGCTTTGCATGGTTCTGATCCTTAATCCTGATTTGCCGGAATATCAGTAACCTTAACCTGGTTTGCAGCCTTTTTGAAGGATTCAGGCGCAAAAAACAGTATGTATAATCCCATGCACAGCATAAGGATTCCTGAAAATACATAGACATAGCTGTATGAGGTTAAAGTTACAATAATACTGCCTATAATTGGGCCTAAAGCTCCGCCGAGCATCTGAGCTGATGTCATCAGGCCAAAGCCGATACCTCTTGATGAGGCAGGGGTAATCAGTACCAAAATTGAGTTTGCGGAAGGGAATATACCTGAGAAGCCCAGACCACAGATAAACTGAATAGCACCGAAGATAATAAGATTATCTGGTATACCCTGCATGGTCAGCATGAAGCCTGCGAAAATGAAGGCAACAGTAATAGTTTTGGCAAAGCCTTTTTTCTGTCCTGTCTTTCCCCAGAAAGGAGATGCAATTGCACCTGCCAGACCTCCTGATGATAAAATCAGACCTGAAAGCAGAACTGCATTATCTGCATTGTCAGCCATACTCTGTACGTAGAGAGACATGATTGGCTGAATCTCCATAATGGCAAAATTGGTCAGACCGACACATAAAAGCAGAATGATGATGTTGACGTTTCTTAAGCAGTCCATGGTAGAAACTGTAGTTTTTTCTGCTTTTTTTATCTCCTTGTCTGCAGGAGGCTCCTTTAGGATAAAGATACTTAGAAGACAGATGGTCAGGAGGGCAGTTGAACCGATAAAAAACGAATTTCTCATGCCAAAGGAGGTAGCAAGAATACCGCCGAACAGTGGTCCTAAAATACCGCCGCAGATGTTTGAACTCTGCATCAGTCCCATGCTTAAGCCAAGCTTATTCTTAGGAGTATAGGCTGAGATCATGACCAGACATGCAGGCCATAATCCTGCTGCAATACCCTGAAAGGCACGTACTAAAAACAGTTCAAAGGGATTGGTAACTATACCGCCAAGAAAATAGGTAATAGATAAAAGAATACTTGATCTGATAATCATTGGCTTTTTGCCCATCTTATCAGACATCTTTCCCCAGATTGGAGACATGAACGCACTTACTGCAAAGGTAATGGAGAATGTAAAGCCTGACCACATGGCGATCTCATCGCTTGTGGCATTAAGCTCATTCTGCATATACAGAGGAAGAAACGGTATCAGCATGGTGTAACTTGAACTCATCATCAAAGAAAAAGTTACCATTAGAGCTAATACAACTTTCCAGTTCATGTTTTATCCTAATTTCTTATTATTATTTAAATCTTGTGTGGGAAGAATACTTTCAGTCTTTCCTTTGCGGTATCAGGGAAGATATAGCTTCCAATAATACTGAATATAAGTCCGCAGGCTGTTCCAATGACAATATTGTGGAATGAC
>JAGDBH010000242.1 GCA_017959135.1 Succinivibrio sp.
AACATAACGATATCGTAGGTTATTCAACCGTATTCCGTACTACAGCCAACGGTAAACTGGTACAGTCTGTTGCCGCCTTTGCACATTCATTCGATGGGGCAAGAGTTCACGGTTATTCCGTATCACGCGGTCTGGTAATCGAGGATCACAACCCATACACCCAGATTGAGATTGATACTTCTGATGTTGGTTTTGAAGAAATCGATTTCATGAGGATCGATGATCATGAAGAATTCTTTAAGGTCATGATTGTAGGTGAAGAGAAGCTTCTTGATAAAATCAGAAAGCATCTTCCTGAACGTCTGACAAGTATTTTCAATATTGTACGTTCAAATCCTAATTTCCTGGAGTTTATCCCTAACAAATCATCAAAGGGTACCGGACTTAAGAGTCTGTGTGTCCGTTTAGGATACTCTGTTGAAAGATCTATTGCTTTTGGCGATGCCGAAAATGATCTTCATATGATTCAGACCGCAGGTCTTGGTGTTGCCATGGAGAACGGTTTTGATGTGGTTAAGGCTGCAGCTGATGTTATAACCAAGACCAATGATGAAGACGGTGTTGCAGAAGTTATTAAGAAATTTTTAAAGTAAGCTATGTTTAAACTTTCCATTTTTAAAAACGAAGATAATTCTGAAAAGCTAAGAGAGAAGTTCCACGGTGCAGACAGTCTGCCTCTGAAGGTTTCAATCAAGGCTGGCTGGAGAATGATTAAACTGTACTGGGGATCAAGAGACAGTCTTTTTGCCTGGTTCCTTTTACTGTGCATTGTAGCTCTTACCGGAGGTGCAATTTACCTTGCCAAGGTTATTAATACCTGGTACAAGGAGTTCTGGGACACCATTCAGAATTATGATCTGGAAGGTTTTAAATATCAGCTGATGGTTTTTGCTATTCTTGCAACTATCCACGTTGTCGTATCGGTTTACAACTCATATCTAAGATCAAAGCTTGCCATCCACTGGCGTAAATGGTTTACCAATAAGGTTATTCACGATTATATTGATGCTGACACCTACTACAAGATGCAGCTTGAGGACAGAAAGACTGAAAACCCTGATCAGCGTATTTCAGAAGATCTTAACGGCTTTGTGGGCAGCAGTATCTCCCTGATTTTAGGTACCGCATCAGATCTTGCAATGCTAGGAACCTTTGGTGTGGTTCTATGGGATTTATCCCACGCTGTAACCATGACTCTTTGGAATGGATACGAACTTCATCTTCCTGATGGTTATATGCTGTATCTTGCATGTGCGTATGCCTTTATCGGTACTCTTCTGACCTTCTGGATCGGAAAGCCTCTGGTTAAGCTTAATTTCCGTCAGCAGCGTTATGAAGCTGATTTCCGTTTCTCCTTAATCCGTGTCCGAGAGAACGCAGAGTCTATCGCTCTGTACAAGGGTACTGATTCAGAGGAAAAGATCCTGAATGTAAGCTTTTTAGATGTTGTAAAAAACTATATCAAGCTGATTAAGAGAGAAAAGAAACTTGGCTTCTTCACTTTAGGCTATGCTCAGACAGCAGTTATTTTCCCAATTCTGATCTCTGCTCCTATGTATTTTGCCAAGGTAATTACCATGGGCAGCATTATGCAGATTAATTCAGCCTTCGGTCGTGTGCAGGATTCTCTATCAACTGTTATCAGCTCATTCTCTTCATGGGCAAGCTATAAGGCCGTAACAGACCGTCTTGCTTTATTCTTTGACAGTATGGATTCAAGTCTGGGTATTCTCTGTCTTGAGTCTAAGAAAGGGGAGAGCTCTGATTTTGAGGTTTCAAAGCTGAATGTAAATTCTCCTTCAGGTACCAATCTGTGGAAGAACATTGACTTCAAGCTTGCTAAGGGTGACTCCTTACTTATCAGAGGACCATCTGGATGCGGCAAGTCAACACTGATAAAGACTTTTGCAAGCATCTGGCCTTATGCTGAAGGTGATGTTGTTATTCCAAAGGATGCCAATACTCTGTTCCTCTCTCAACGTCCTTATCTGCCTTTGGGAACACTGCGTGAGGCAATTTCATATCCTGGACAGATTTCTACAGACGGTTCGATTGAGCGTTACCTAAATGAGCTGAACCTGTCTCACCTGATTAAGAATCTTGATGTTAAGGATAACTGGTCATCAATGCTGTCTTTAGGTGAACAGCAGCGTATTGCAATTATCAGAGCTCTTCTGATTAAGCCTCAGATGCTGTTCTTAGATGAGGCCAGCTCTGCAATGGATGA
>JAGDBH010000243.1 GCA_017959135.1 Succinivibrio sp.
AATCTTCTCATAATTGCTCTCATCGATATCAAGCTCAGAGAATCTTACAGGGCATCCAATCTTCTTTAGAAATTCCTCATATTTATCAACACCTGCAAGTGCTGTCTTTACCTTGTCCCCATCATTCTGAACATCAAAGAGATAGGTTGCAAAACGAGCAAACTTGTCTACGTTTCCGCCATGAGTAATCGCACATCTCATCCATGATGGATTGATGATAGCAAGACCGGCTGCGTGAGTAATATCATAGATACCTGATACAGTATGCTCAATCATATGTACAGGGAAACCTGCATTGGTTCCGCAGTTAACAAAGCCGTTTAGAGCCAGAATAGATGACCACTGTACCTGTTCACGAGCCTCAAGATCAGAACCATCCTGATAAGCCTTTAAACCATACTGCATGCAGTTCTTAATGGTTGCAAGCGCAAATTCATCCTGAATAGGAGTTCCATCCACTCCGTTAAAATATGACTCAGTCAGGTGAACGATAATGTCACAGACGCCATATCCGGTCTGATTCTTTGGTACTGTAAGAGTAAGAGTCGGATCAACAACTGCAACTTTAGGGAATAGTGCATCGGTCTGCACAAATGATTTCTCATGAGTTTCTGAATTTGAAATCACGGCACCAGGATTCATCTCTGATCCGGTTGCAGCAAGTGTAGGCACTGTAATAATCGGCATACATCTGGTTGGGATATATACATTTTCCTGACCATGGAAAATCATATCCCATGGGTCACCATCATACAAAGCACCAGCACCAATTGCTTTTGAACAGTCCATGGCACTTCCGCCGCCAATCGCTATGATCAGATCACAGCCGTTTTTACGGATAAGCTCAATACCGCGTCTTACAGAATCAATCTTTGGATTTGGCTCAATTCCGCCGCACTCAACAATCTCAATTCCAGCTTCTTTTAGTGAAGCTACAGCACTGTCAAATACTCCGTTCTTTTTGATAGAACCGCCGCCATAGACAATTAAAGCCTTCTTACCATACTCTTTAGCATAACTGCCAAGTTCTTTCAGTTTACCTTTGCCAAATACAAGTCTGGTTGGGTTAAAAAAAGAAATCTGCATTCCATCCTCCTTCTTCAGAATTACTTAAGATTTACTTTAAAGAAATCTTCGATTTGATTAAATGGAATTACATCGGTTCTGTCATATAGATCAACATGATTTGCGCCAGGAACAATCACTAAAGACTTGTTATCCCCTTTAAGCTGCTTAAAAGCAGTTTCACTGAAATATCTGGAATGAGCCTTCTCTCCATGCACAAGCATTACAGGAGAATCAATCTCTCCAATTGTAGATAACAGATGTGTGTTCATGAAAGACAGAGCAGAAACCTTTGCCCAGCCACCATTAGAATTTACAGAGCGCTCATGATAGCCGCGAGGCTGCTTGTAGTAACTGTAGTAATCAGCTACAAACTGAGGAACATTCTCAGGAAGCACATCTGGAAGTCCACCGTCTCTATCATAAACACCATCAGCAGCATCTTTGGTTCTCTGCTCGTTCATTGCTGCAAGCTTCTCGAGTCTCTTCTCTTTAGAATCCTCACTATCGAAATATCCGTTTCTTATTACTCTGCTCATGTCGTACATGGTGGATGCAACAGTTGCCTTAATACGTGTATCTACTGCAGCAGCCTTCAGAGCAATACCACCCCAGCCGCAGATTCCGATAATACCGATTCTCTCCTTATCAACATTCTGAAGGTTAGACAGATAATCTACTGCAGCCTGAAAATCCTCAGTGTTAATATCTGGAGATGCCATGTATCTTGGAGTACCAGAACTCTCACCGGTAAATGATGGGTCAAATGCAATGGTTAAAAATCCTCTCTCTGCCATAGTCTGTGCATATAATCCTGAGGACTGCTCTTTTACAGCTCCAAACGGACCGCTTACTGCTATAGCTGCATATTTACCTTCTCCTGACTTTGGTACATACATATCTGCAGCGATAGTTGTTCCGAATCTTGTTTTGAAGGTTACTTTAGAGTGAATTACCTTTTCGCTTAGCTTAAAGGTTTTATCCCATTTATCTGTCATCTGAACCTCACTGGTATCATTGCTGATAGCTGTTGAACAAGCTGTTAAGCCTGATAGAGCTGAACATAGAATAGCGGTAGCCAATAATTTTTTCATAGCAAATTTCTCCATTAGGATTGTTTGAATAAACTATAGAACCTAAAGTTAACTTTAGGTCAAGCATTAAAAAAAACTTTTTTACTAACCTCTGATTTTTAAGAAAATTAATCTAAACCTAAAGTCAGCTTTAGCATTTATAATTACATATAGACAATACAAAAAAAAATTAGAGGTAAGAAATGTATACCATCGGACAGCTATCCAAAATGTTTGACCTGCCTGTTTCCACATTACGATACTATGACAAAGAAGGTCTGTTTTTAGAGCTTCAGAGAACCTCTGGTCTCCGAAAATTCAGTGACCGACAGGTTGAAGCTTTACGAGTAATTGAGTGTCTAAAAAAATCAGGCCTTGAGATCAAGGATATCCGACAGTTTATGAAATGGTGTGAAGAAGGTCCTTCAACCTATCAGAAACGCAAGGATATGTTTGAAAAACAGAAAGAGAATATTGAAGCTGAAATGGCGAAGCTCAACAAAACTCTCTGCATGATTAAATTTAAATGCTGGTACTATGAGCAGGCTTTAAAGGATGGAAATGAGGATAACCTAAATAGAATGATGCCTGATAACCTTCCTGAAGATATACAGGCTCTATACGATGAGGCTCATAAAGGACCTGAGTCAACAGAGGAAATCGAGCAGTAGGTGTTTTCCGCTCCTAAACACTATGTTTTTAAATTGAACCAATGAAAAAGCCAGCATTTCTGCTGGCCTTTCTATTTGCGTAAGGAATAGATTACATCATTCCTGGCATACCGCCCATGCCGCCCATAGGAGCCTGTGGAGCAGCGTCATCCTTTGGAGCATCAGCAATCATGCACTCAGTTGTTAGCATTAAGCCAGCAATTGAAGCAGCATACTGAAGAGCTGAACGGGTTACCTTAGCTGGGTCAAGAATACCCATCTCGATCATATCACCGTACTGCTCGGTACCGGCGTTGTAACCAAAGTTACCTGAACCGTTGCGAACTTCGTTAGCAACAACTGATGCTTCCTGACCAGCGTTGGTTACGATCTGACGTAGAGGAGCTTCCATTGCAGTTAGAGCAACCTTGATACCAACGTCCTGATCCTGGTTCTCACCCTTAACAGTGCCAGCTAACTTCTTAGCAACACGAACTAGAGCTACACCGCCGCCTGGAACGATACCTTCTTCAACTGCAGCGCGGGTTGCGTGCATTGCGTCCTCAACACGGTCCTTCTTCTCTTTCATTTCAACTTCAGTTGCAGCGCCAACCTTGATAACAGCAACGCCACCAGCTAACTTAGCTACACGCTCCTGTAACTTCTCACGGTCGTAGTCTGAAGTTGACTTCTCGATCTGCTGACGGATCTGAGCAACACGTGCCTCGATAGCAGCTGAATCACCCTCACCATCGATAATGGTGGTGTTATCCTTGGTGATTACAACACGCTTTGCAACACCTAGATCATCTAAGGTTGCCTTGTCTAATTCCATGCCTAGCTCTGAAGAGATTACAGTACCAGCAGTTAGAATTGCGATATCCTGTAACATAGCCTTACGACGGTCACCGAAACCAGGAGCCTTAACAGCAGCTACCATAACGATACCACGCATGTTGTTAACAACTAGAGTTGCTAGAGCCTCTGACTCAACGTCCTCAGCGATGATTAGAAGTGACTTGCCAGCCTTAGCTACGCCCTCTAGAACAGAGATTAGGTCACGAATGTTTGAAATCTTCTTGTCGCATAGAAGGATGTATGGGTTCTCTAACTCAACAGTAGCGGTCTCAGCCTTGTTTACGAAGTAAGGTGATAGGTAACCGCGGTCGAACTGCATACCCTCAACTACGTCTAGCTGATCCTCAAGACCCTGGCCATCTTCGATGGTGATAACGCCATCACGACCAACCTTCTCCATTGCCTCAGCAATCAGGTTACCAACAGTTGCGTCTGAGTTAGCAGAAATAGTACCAACCTGAGCAATCTTGTTCTCGCAAGGCTGTGAAATAGCCTTCAGCTCGGTAACAGCAGCTGCAACAGCCTTGTCGATACCGCGCTTTAGATCCATTGGGTTCATGCCGGCAGCAATTGCCTTAAGACCTTCGTTAACGATAGCCTGAGCTAAAACGGTAGCGGTAG
>JAGDBH010000244.1 GCA_017959135.1 Succinivibrio sp.
TCCTTTGACATCAGCTCATCTAAGGTAATGTTAGGATTCTCAAGATAGGCGATGCAGCTGTTGATAACCTCGGTCAGATTGTGGGTTGGAATGTTGGTTGCCATACCCACGGCAATACCAGAGGCACCGTTTACAAGTAAATTTGGGAATTTTGCAGGAAGTACTGTTGCGATAGTTTCAGAACCGTCATAGTTTGGTTCGAAATCAACAATATTCTCATCAAGATCGTCTAATAAGGTCTCGGTTGCGATACGGGTCAGCTTAACCTCGGTATAACGCATTGCCGCAGCACCGTCACCATCGATATCACCGAAATTACCCTGACCGAAAACCAGGCACTCTCTCATTGAGAACCACTGAGCCATACGTACGATGGTCTCATAAACGGCAGTGTCTCCGTGTGGGTGGAATCTACCGATAACGTCACCTACGATACGGGCAGACTTCTTGGTTGGTGATTTGTGGGTAACACCCAGATCCTTCATATCAAAAAGAGCACGGCGGTGAACTGGCTTTAAACCGTCTCTAACATCAGGCAGAGCACGATCCTTGATAACAGACATTGCATAGTTGATGAATGACTGTCCCAGCTCCTTGTTCAGATCTGATGGAGGTACATTTAGATTTAGTTTTCTTACCTGTGAAGTGTCAACCTCTGCAGCGTTGTTTTCAGCCTGAGATTCGACAGAATTCTGTGATGATGGATTTTCAGTATTATCTGACATCAAATTTACCTTAATTTACAATTCGTGTATCTTCGAAATAATACTCTTTTTTACCCTAAAAATCAATGATACAGAGCTCTCAGACGCAGTTTAAAACTTGAAATATCCGCCAAATTTGGGGATAATTGTCGCCGAATTTTTTTTATTTGGAAGACAGAGAATTATGTGGTTTAAAAATGTCCGTTTCTATACTGTAGACCTATCACAGTTTAAAGATATATTTCATGACGATGCAGCTATGGAGGAAACACTTGAGAAAGTAGCCTTCAAGCCTTGCGCTGCACAGGAAACTGCAACCATTGGCTTCTCTCCTTTATTCGGCAAGGATACACCTTATCATTTCTCCTGCGGAGAGAATCACTACTTCAAACTGACTGAAGAGAACAAGCTTCTTCCAGCATCAGTTGTAAAAGAGCAGCTGGCTGAAGTTGTTGATGAAAAGGAAATCGAATTAAAGCGTCAGCTTCGCAAGAACGAAAAGGACGCACTGAAGACCGCCGTAACAGGCAAGCTTTTATCTCAGGCCTTCTCAACCAGACGTGAGATTCTGATCTGGATTAACTACGATAAGAATGTTGTAGGCGTAAGTGCAACCTCAGCCAAAAAGGCAGAGCGAGCACTTGCAATGCTGCGTGAGGCTTTCTCAAGCTTCCCTGCTCAGCTTCTGTCTCCAAAGGTACTGGTTGACTCAACCATGACCGGCTGGCTTAAGGAGAACAAGCTTCCTTCACGCTTTACCTTCGGCTCAGATGTAACTTTAAAGAGCCCTGATGAGGACGGCGGAGTTATCCGTGCCTCAAAAGAGGATCTGATTTCAGAGGAAATCTCTGTTCATCTGGATGCAGGCAAGATTGCAACCGAAATCGGTCTGACCTTTGATGACTCACTTGAGTTCTCATTAACCTCAGAGATTGCGGTAAAGAGACTGAAGCCAACCGATATCTATCTTGAGCATCATCTGAGCGAGAAATCAGAGGATGAAATTGCTGATATGCAGTCTATACTTGTACTGCAGGGCGAACTTTTAACCGAACTGTCATTATACCTACTGGAGATATTTGACTGTGAGCATAATTAAGAAACCTGAATTACTTGCACCAGCAGGAAGTCTGAAGCATCTTGAAATGGCACTGGCCTTCGGCGCTGATGCCGTTTATGCAGGTGTGCCTAAGTGGTCACTGCGTGTAAGAGGCAACGGCTTCATCCGTGAAGACTTTATCAAGGGTATTGAGCTTGCTCACTCTCAGGGTAAAAAGGTTCACGCTGTACTGAACATTATTCCTCACGTAAGACGTGTTGCCGCCTTCGAGCGTATCGTGGATGAAATGGCACAGCTAAAGCCTGATGCCTTCATCATGGCTGACCCAGGTCTTATCGATATCGTAAGAAACCGCTACCCTGATATTCCTATTCACCTGTCAGTACAGGCCAATACTGTAAATGCAGGCTCTGTAAAGTTCTGGCAGAAGGTTGGTCTGACCCGCTGTATTCTGGCTCGAGAGCTTTCTCTGACTGAAATTGAAATGATCAAGCAGGAATGCCCTGACATGGAGATTGAGGTCTTCGCACACGGAGCATTATGTATTGCTGTATCAGGCCGCTGTCTGATTTCAGGTATGCTCTCTCACCGTGATGCCAACATCGGTGCATGCAACAATGCCTGCAGATATGGCTTTAAGGTACGTAATGTTCACAGCGCAACAGCTGATGACGTTACCACCTTCGAGGCTGATGACGGCACTATTCTTTCAGCAGAGCTTGAAGAGAGCATGCATCATCCTGGCGAGTGGATGAGAATGGAAGAGGATCTCAACGGTTCATACCTGATGAACTCAAAGGATCTGTGTACTCTTCCTGTGCTTAAGAAACTGATTGAAATCGGAGTTGATTCACTGAAGATTGAGGGCCGTTCACGCTCTCCATTCTACTCAGCTGCAATTTCACGTGCCTACAGACTTGCCATCGATGCAATCTGTGAAGGCAGAGAGATTCCTGAGGAGAGCTTTACCATCGTAAATTCAATTCCATCAAGAGGATATACCACTGCCCTTCTGGAGCCTCATCGTCCTGATAAGACTCAGGATTATGAGACCAATTCTCCAAATCCAGGCAACTGGCAGATCTGCGGTGACATTAAGACCCAGGATGCTGATGGTACTCTGCATATTGATGTAAAGAACCGCTTTGAGAAGAATTCAAAGATTGCCCTTTTCACACCACAGGGAATGATTCCACTGGATGGTGCATCACTTGCTAACGAGAGAGACGGCAAGGCGCTTGATGTGGCTCCTGGTACCGGCTGGTCTGTTACCTTAAAGCACAAGGATAAGGTTGATATTTCAAAGGCTGTAATGCTGAGAATTGACAACTAGTATCAAAGACTGGATTTATAACAGATACGATCCTGCCATGTTCATACTACCCTGGCAGGATTTTTTTTACCTTATAAGGCCTCAGACCGTTCAAAAGCCTTAGACCTTCCCTTATTTGTAGTTAAAGATGGATTTTCCGATTTCTCTGGTTTTCGATTCTCTTAGAATCTTAGTGTAATCCTTTTTGGAAAAACGCTTGGTCTCATACATCAGTCGGTCTGCCGCATCAATAAATTCCTGAGTACTCCTAAAGCGTCTGTCAAATCTTGTAAAGCCTGTTGATACTGACAGATCATAGGGAGCA
>JAGDBH010000245.1 GCA_017959135.1 Succinivibrio sp.
AATCAGAAGACTTTCATATAGAGAGCTTAAGATCAGGAAGATGAAAATCAGACACATTGAATAAATAATAATTGTGGTGTTACCTGATGAGGCCTCATCTCGTGTCATTCCGCTATATTCATAGCTATAGCCCTGAGGAAGAACTTCCCTGGCAACCTTCTCAACAGCCTTAATACCTTCACCAGTACTGTAACCTTCGTTTAGAGAGACGTTTACAGAGATTGATGAGAAGAGGTTAAAGCGGTTTAAAAGCTCTGGTCCGTAAACGCGCTCTAAAGACATAAACTGAGCAATAGGCAGCATTTCTCCCTTAGAGTTACGAACAAAGATTGATGAAAAGGCACCATCATCCAGACGATGATCTGTACGAGCCTGGATCATAACCTTATATTTCTTTGAAAACAGATTAACATCTGATGCGTAGCCACCACCTATATACAGAGCAATTGTATTTAATACTTCTGATGGTGATACTCCCATACGAATACACTTAGGAGCGTCAACCTCCAGCTTATACTGGGGGAATCTTGGATCAAAAGTTGTAATCGCACTAAGCACTGAAGGCTCCTTATCCACAGCAGCATTAAACTGTGAGGTAACCTTAAACAGATTTGCAATATTACCTCCGGTTCTGTCCTGAATAGACAGGGTTAAACCGTTGGAGGTACCGTAGCCAGGAATCATTGGAGGTGAGAATGCAAACACCATGGCACTGGTTATATCGCTGGTTCTGTTCATAATCTCAGCAATCACGGCATCTTTACTGTTTTCAGCACCAGGACGCTCCTCCCAGTTCTTAAGTTTAATAATAAAGGTACCACCAGATGAAGACTGAGCGCCTCCAATGAGGTTATATCCACTGATACTGGTCAGTAGTTCAATCTGAGGAAGATCGGAGATTCTATCTTCAACTTCCTTCATACTCTTCTTAGTCTGATTTAAGGTATAGCCTGGTGAGGTAACAACTGCTACGAACACAGTACCTGTATCCTCATCAGGAATCAGACCAGTCTTGGTAGTAAACATCAGAAGAGTCATTAAACCAAGAGATACCACAAGAATCAGACCTGCAATAATCTTCTTTCCAATAATGACCTTCAGTATGTATAGATATTTTGAAGTCAGCTTTTCAAAGGCTGTATCAAAAGCTACATGGAAACGATATGAAAAACCTTTCTGATTCTCAGGATCATCATAATTTGTTGCTTTCATGAACAAAGCACAAAGAGCAGGACTTAATGTCAGAGCATTAACTGCTGATATACCTACGGCAACAGCCATAGTTACACCAAACTGAGTATAGAATGTTCCTGATGTTCCGCCCATAAAACATACAGGAACGAATACAGACATGAATACCAGTGAGGTTGTTACAATTGCGGAGGATATTCCTCTCATAGCATCAACAGTTGCATCATATGGATCGCTGGTTCCTCCCTCAAACTTTGCCTGAACGGCCTCAACCACAACAATCGCGTCATCAACCACCGTTCCGATTACCAGAATCAGAGCGAACAGCGTCAGAAGATTGATACTGAAGCCCGCCACAAAGATGAAAGCAAAGGTTGCAATCAGAGAAACTATGATTGAAATCATAGGAATAACTGTAGAACGAATACTCTGCAGGAAGATGTAAACCACAATTATTACCAGAATAATTGCTTCTATCAGAGTTTCTATAACTTCACCAATAGATGCATCCAGGAAGTCCTTGGCACTGAACAGATCTACAAGATATACTCCTCGAGGAAGCTCCTTTCTAATCTTATCTTCAAGAGCATTTAACTGCAGAATAATGTCATTTGCATTTGATCCTGCTGCCTGCATAACCATAAAGGTAGAACCGGCAAAGCCTTTGACACTGTTGCTATAGGAATAGCTCTCAGCTCCAAGTTCAATAGTTGCCACATCTTTAAGTCTTAAGACATTTCCGTTTGGCAGAGACTTGATTACCAGATCACCAAACTGTTCAGGAGTTTCGTAACGGCCACGATACTTTAAGGCATAAAGGAAGGTATTGTCAGAATCACTTCCCAGAGTACCTGTAGCTGCTTCAATATTCTGTTCAGCTAAAACCTTGGAAATATCAGAAGGAACAACCTTATACTCAACCATCTTCTGAGAATTCAGCCAGATTCTCATGGCATAGTTATTACCAAGAACAGTAACACCACCTACACCACTGATTCTTTTAATCTCAGGAACAACATTGATGTTCAGATAGTTAGACAGGAAGGTTTCATCATAGGCCTTCTCAGTTGAATAAATGCAGATAATCTTAAGCTGACCTGCCTGCTGTTTTTCAGTTGTAACAACATTTGAAATTACTTCC
>JAGDBH010000246.1 GCA_017959135.1 Succinivibrio sp.
CTCCTATTATATATAGTCTAGGCAGGTATTTTAGATTATCTACAAGACCTCCTCCTGAGCCTACGACAACACCTATACGACAGATGCTGATGTTTGTCTTATGCCTGTCCAAAAGCTCTCTTGCTTTGTTTTCAATAGCTTTACAAATATTTGCATATACGGTATCTGAAAGCTCTCCTGTTTCATCCTGCTGGCTGTTATCTGTATAGATACCGGTTGCACTTGCCTGTATAAAATGCGAAGGAAAAATGCCTGCATATTTTTCTGACAGAAGCTCGATTGTTTCCAATCTTGAGTTCTGAATCTCTTCAAGACGGGATTTGCTTAGTCTTTTCTGGGCTATTGATTCTCCAGAAAGATTTACGATAACGTCAACCTCAGGAAATTCATCATCTGCTTTTAATACTGTTATCTCTTTTTGAAAGCCAAGATTGTTTACGACATCCTTCTGATGTGTGTATACGAAGATAGTATCTTCGTCCTTGTGGAGAAGGGTAATAAGCTCTCTTCCTATAAAACCGGATCCTCCTGCAACAAGTATTCTCATCTTAACTCCTAAAAGTGTATGTCTATTTGGATTATAGTCGGCAGATAAAATAAAAGCAGCCGAAGCTGCTTTTACTTATGATAATTCAGAATTCTGAATTAGTCTTTAACCTGAGTTGCCTGAATTGCGGTAACAGCTACAGTGTAGATGATATCGTCAACTAAAGCACCACGAGACAGATCGTTAACAGGTCTCTTCATACCCTGTAACATAGGGCCGATAGAAACAAGCTTAGCTGAACGCTGAACTGCCTTGTAAACAGTGTTACCGGTAGACAGGTTAGGGAAGATGAATACAGTAGCCTTACCTGCAACTGGTGAACCTGGAGCCTTCTGAGCAGCAACATCTGGCATTACAGCTGCGTCGTACTGTAGAGGACCGTCAACAGCGATATCAGGACGCTTTGCACGAACAAGAGCTGTAGCTTCCTTCATCATGTCAGCATCTGGACCTTTACCTGAATTGATGGTTGAGTATGTAACCATTGCAACTCTTGGATCAATACCGAATGCCTTAGCGGTATCAGCTGACTGGATAGCAATCTCTGAAATCTCTTCAGCAGTTGGGTTGATGTTTAGGGCACAGTCACCGTATACATAAACCTGCTCGTCCATCAGCATGAAGAAGATAGCTGAAACAAGCTTTGCACCAGGAGCGGTCTTTAGAACCTGAAGAGCTGGACGGATGGTATTGGCAGTGGTGTGAACTGCACCTGAAACTAGGCCATCTAATTCCTTGCTGTCGATCATCATGGTTGCAAGGAATACGTTGTCCTGCAGCATCTCAAGAGCCTGCTCTGGAGTTACGCCCTTAGCCTTACGTAGCTCAACCAGTCTGTCAACATACTTCTCACGAACTGAATCAGGATCAACGAACTCAACGTTCTCACCTAGAGTTACACCCTGAGCCTTAGCAACTTCAAGGATCTTGTCCTTCTTACCGAATAGAACTGGAACAGCGATGTTCTGCTCTGCAACCTTAGCAGCTGCACATACTGTACGTGGCTCATCACCCTCTGGAAGAGCAATCTTCTTGTGAGCTGCTCTTGCAAGAGCAGTCAGCTTGCTGCGGAATGCAGCTGGGCTCATTAGAGGAGTTGCCTTCTCTTCAAGATTCTTGATTAAATTGATAGCCTTTGCATCGAAGTCTTTTGAAGCATTATCCTCAATTAACTTCTTCTGCTCTTCATCATCTCTTAACTGAGCTGGGAAGTCAGCTAGAGCCTGAGCAACAGACCACATTGGTTTCTCAGAGGTAATTACGGTAGCACCGTCTACAGAACCTGAAACGCCGTCGGTTAGGATAACAATCTTAGCTGAAGTCTGTGCTGGAAGAGTATCGGTTACAAGAACTGATTTCTCGTTTGCGCTTTCATTTGATAGAGCAACCTTGAATGCACGAACATTATCGTCACCTGAAGCAATCTTTGCATCGATAAACTGAGCGATGTCTTTTGCTCTTGGAGCGTAGTAAGCCATGTCGAAGTTAACATTAGCAATGAAATCTGTTAGAACTGCTTCTTCCTTCTTAGCTTCACATGCTGAACCGCAGCACTTGCCGCAGCCTGATAGAACAAGCTTCTTGTTGCCCTTTGCATCCTTAGGAGCCTTCTCATTTAAAAGAATTGTACCTAGGTGCTGGTTCTTTCCAGCGTTGCCGAAGTAAAGAAGAGTTGCATCAATTGCGCTCTTAGCGCACTTGCACTTGCCTGATACTACAGAAATAATATTTGCATCAAAAGCGTGGCAGATTTCAGCGTTAATCTCATTAACGTTGAAAGGAGCGTCAGTTACACCTTCAATAACAATTACATCATATTTGTTTGCATCGTTTAGAGCATTGTAGTTTGCAACGATTGCTTCGATAACTTCTGACTTGTTACCTTCAGAAAGCTTCTTAGCAGCACAGCACTTGTTTAAAGAGGTTGTTGAACACTCTTTACCGCAGCAGCTGTAGAAAGGGGTGAAAAGAGCTGCCTTAACACCGTTGTCGTTTAAAGCTTTTACTAAACCTAAAGATGCAGTAAAAATACCAGTGGTTTTACCTGCTGGCACTAGCATAACATTACGTGACACTTGTGACTCCATACTTGCCAAAATTTAAATTATTTCTATACAGGGATCTGTATCCAAGCATATTAACCAAAAATTATAACATACCGCATAAATTCAGATTCGTAATAAAATGATAAGATTGTATTTTTTGTATAGTAGATTGTGTTTTTTAGATGACTATTTACAGAATTATCTAAAATGAAAATTATTTTAAGGATAGCTGGTGAATATTGTAAGTAAAATCAAAATTGGAATTCAGTATATGAATGACTGGCCTCTGGAGCCTCTGCTAAACCCCGTTTTTCCAGAATGCCGTGTTAAAAGAGCCGTTATGCTCGGACGAAAAATACTGCCACCTTTTATTGTTTTTATTCTCTTCTGGGCAGTTTACCAGGGTGGGGGATTCAAGGGTATTCCTCTCCTGTTCGCTCTGTCATCTAACTTTCCTGTAACTTTAGTCTGCGTAATATTTCTTATGCTCATGCCTCTGCAGGGATACCTGTGGTTTTATAAAAGAGCTATAACCAGATTAAATGACAAACAGAAAGATTTTTATAATCTCGTATGCGCTAAACTTAAAAAAGAGCCTGCCATGAATCCAACCATGATGGATCTCGAAAAAGCCATCAATTCCTGTATCAAAAACAACGAAACAGAGTTATTGAAAAAACTGTAAATTGCGAATTATTTTAATAATTTCTCTGTAATCGTTTGCAAATATGTAAAATTATTTACAAAAATATTAGTCTACATTTTTAAATGGTGTGCTAATATATCTATAAATCAAATAATTAAATTTTGGATTTAAAGAAAAGGTCAAAAATAAAAATTTTCCGTAAAGGTTTACGTATTATTTTTGAAGTACCTCAAATAATTTTTTATAAAAACGCAAAAAATGTAAAACTGTGTCACGTTTTCTCTAATCCGAAATTCGTTTTGACGGCTCTCTGTCATACAATCTCTCTCAGAAAAGAGTTAATTATTTTGTAATTCTTTCTATTTACAAACAAACATTTCAATCAGGAGTTGTTATGAAATTAGTAAAAGCTGTTCTTGCTGCATCTATCGGCGCAATCATTGCTTCTTCAGCTGTTCAGGCTAAGCAGTTAACCATTGGTTTCTCTCAGATCGGTGCTGAGTCAGAGTGGCGTACTGCTAACACCAACGATGTTAAGGAAGCAGCAAAGGCTCACAACGTAAATCTAAAGTTCTCAGATGCTCAGCAGAAGCAGGAGAATCAGATCAAGGCAATCCGTACATTTATCGCTCAGAAGGTTGATTTAATCGGTCTAGTACCTATCGTTGCTACCGGTTGGGACAACATTCTACGTGAAGCTAAGAGAGCTAAGATTCCTGTATTGATTGTTGACCGTGACCTAACCGTTTCAGATCCATCTCTATATGTTGCAAAGATTGGTACTGATTCATATGCAGAAGGTCAGAAAGTTTACAAGTGGATCGACGATTACGTAAAGGCTAACAATGTTAAGCCACGTAATGGCGGTGACAAGTTAAACATTGTTATTCTTGAGGGTACTGTTGGTGCATCAGCAACTACCGGTCGTGGTAACGGCTTCAACGATGCTCTAAAGGCAGATCCAGATGGCGCTAAGAAGTTCAACATCCTAGCTTCACAGACTGGTGACTTCACCCGTCAGAAGGGCCAGGAAGTTATGGAGTCATTCCTAAAGTCAAATCGTAACGACATCGATATTCTATTCGCTATGAACGACGATATGGCATTAGGTGCTGTTCAGGCTATCGAAGCTGCTGGTCTAAAGCCATCAAAGGATATCATCATCGTTTCAGTTGACGGTGTAAAGGGTATCTTCCAGGCTATGATCGACGGCAAGACCAATGCAACTGTTGAGTGTAACCCACTACAGGGTGAGCTATTCTTCCAGACTGCAGAAAAGGTTCTAAAGGGCGAGTCAGTTCCTAAGAGCGTATTCGTAGAGGAAGGCGTTTACACAGCAGACAAGGCTGCTGAAGTATTCCCATCACGTAAATACTAATCATATTTACAACTACAAAAATAGGGTGCAGCAATTGCACCCTAATTTGAATTTAAACCAATCATCAATCATCAAGAAGAACACCTGCATTAGGAGGGCTGTATGGCCTTAGAAGACAACGAATATATATTGCAGATGAAACACATAGACATGTTCTTCCCTGGAGTTAAAGCCTTAAAATATGTTTCTTTTAATCTTAAAAAAGGCGAAATCATCTCTTTAATGGGAGAGAACGGTGCTGGAAAGTCAACATTAGTTAAAGTATTAACAGGTGTTTATCACAAGACTAATGGAGAAATCACTTTCGATGGTAAGGTAATCGAGCCTACGACTCCTCTAGCCAGTCAGCAGATGGGTATTTCAACCGTTTATCAGGAAGTAAATCTATGTGCTAATTTGTCAGTTGCAGAAAATATTTATATTGGACGTGAACCTCGCGGTGCATTTGGCCGTATCGACTGGGCTACAATGCAGAAGAATGCATCTGACTTACTATTCCGTGAACTAGGTATTGATATAGATGTAACCAAGGAACTTAATTTCTATCCGGTTGCAATGCAGCAGATGATTGCAATTGCACGTGCTATCGATACCAAATGTAAAGTCCTGATTCTGGACGAGCCTACTTCATCTTTATCTGATAAAGAAACCGAGAGACTGTTTAAGATTATGCGTAATCTGAAGTCTCAGGGAATCTCAATCATTTTCATTTCTCACTTCCTGGAGCAGATTTATACAATCTGCGATCGCATCACTGTTTTACGTGATGGTACTTATATCGGTGAGTACGATATCAAGTCTTTACCTAGAATTGAACTGATTTCAAAGATGATGGGTAAGGAAGTTAAAGAAGGCGAAATCGAATCTAACGTTGATAAATCTGTTCCTCGCGAGAATGTATTCTTAGAGACAGAACACGTAACTGTACCTGGAAAGGTAAAAGATCTTTCAATGGACATCAAGGAAGGTGAAGTTGTTGGCTTTGCCGGTCTGTTAGGTTCTGGTAGATCTGAAATTGCTGAAACTCTGTTCGGTACACTTCTGAAATCAAGCGGAAACATCTATATTGATGGAACTGCGGTTTCTGTTAAGACTCCAATGGATATGATGAAGAATCGTATTGCATTCTGTCCTGAAGATCGTAAGGTACAGGGTATTATCGGTGATCTTTCTGTTAGAGAGAACATTATCCTGGCTCTACAGGCTAAGAACGGCATGTTCAAGCATATGTCTAGACATCGTCAGAACAAGCTTGCTGACTACTACATCAATCTGTTGAGAATCAAGGTCTCTGACCGTGAGCAGCTCATTAAGAACCTCTCTGGTGGTAACCAGCAGAAGGTGATTATTGCAAGATGGCTTGCAACTGAACCAAATCTTCTGATTTTAGATGAACCAACACGTGGTATTGACGTTGGTACCAAGTCTGAAATTGAAGCACTAGCTGTTTCCCTTGCAAAGGAAAAGGGCATGTCAGTTGTATTCATCTCAGGTGAGATGGGCGAAATGGTTCGTACCTGCTCAAGAGTCATGGTAATTCGTGATCATGAGAAGATTACTGAATTAAATGATGATGAAATTTCAACTGCTCATATTATGCAAGCAATAGCCGGAGACTATCATGGAAAGTCTTGTTAAAAAATTTACCCAAAGCTCACTTGCTTTGCCTCTGGTTGCTTTAGCAGTGCTGCTTTTATTCAATGCATTTTTCGTAGATGACTTCTTCAAAATTGAAGTTATGGAAAATGGCAATCTGTACGGTCGTCCTATTGATATTCTTTACCGTGCATCTTCACTTATCATTCTTGCATTAGGCATGACATTCGTTATTGCAACAGGTGGTATCGACATTTCTGTTGGTGCTGTTGTAGCAATTTCATCTGCAACATGCTGTGTGATGTTAGGAGGTAATATTTCTGGTATTCCTGAGCACCCATTCTTCGTTGCAATTCTATCTTCACTCTGTGTAGGTATAGTTGCAGGTATCTGGAATGGTACCCTGGTTGCCAAGCTTAAGATTCAGGCAATGGTTGCTACCTTGATTCTGATGACAGCTGGTCGTGGTATTGCTCAGCTTATGACAGACGGTCAGATCATTACCGTTTACTACAAGCCATTCGCTTACATCGGTGGTAACATCCCAGGTGTAATGCTGCCAACTGCAATGATTATTGCTCTTGCAATGGTTCTTCTGGTTCTTTTCATTAATAAGAGAACTTCTATCGGTCTAATGATTCAGTCTGTTGGTATCAATGCCAATGCTGCCCGTTACGCTGGTATCAAGGTAACAGCTGTTCTGTTTGCTGTATACATTTTCTCTGGTTTCTGTGCAGGTACTGCTGGTCTGATTGAAGGCTCTCTGATTAGAGCTGCAGACGCTAACAATGCCGGTCTGAACATGGAAATGGACGCAATTCTTGCTGTTACTCTAGGTGGTACTCTGATGGTTGGTGGTAGATACTATATCGGTGGTACTATCATCGGTGCTATTACCATTCAGACCTTAACCACAACCATGTACGCAATCGGTGTTTCATCAGATCGTCTTCCTGCTGTTAAGGCAATTGTTATCCTTCTGATTATCGTATTCCAGTCTGAGAAGTTTAAAGAAATGTATCGCAACTATAAGTTAAAGCGTCTTGATACTCAGTTAAGTGTAAAGAAGGAGGTTTCAAATGCGTAGTAGGTTTTTATCAAACTTAGTTGCATCCCAGAACTTCCCATTCTACGTTACTGGTGCACTATTCCTGGTTTAATTCGGTTTCGGTTCAGCTTTATTTGACGGCTTCTTCAGCCTGCAGGTTTTCCTGAATCTGTTTATCGATAATGCTCCACTTATCATTGTTACAGTAGGTATTACCTTCACAATTCTATCTGGTTTTGGTGGTATTGACCTATCTGTTGGTGCAGTGGTTTCACTATCCTGCATGACTTTAGCAGTACTGATGAGAGATACTACAATTAGTCCATATGTATGCATGGCAATTGTTCTTGCAATCGGTATCACCGTCGGTCTGATTAACGGTCTTCTGATTACCTATTTCAGACTGCAGCCTTTCATCGTTACTCTAGGTACAATGTTCTTATGCCGTGGTTTAACTGCAATCCTATCTCGTGATTCAGTGCCAATCGACAATCCACAGTACTCAGAATTAGCATTCTTCTCATTTGAGTTTGGTGACTACTTCTTATCTTTAGGTGCTGTTATTGCATTGTTCATGGTTGTACTTGCTACCATCATCCTTCGTTATACCTCATTCGGTAGAGGCGTATACGCTATAGGTGGTAACGAGCAGTCTGCTAAACTGATGGGCTTGAAGACTGATTTCATCCGTGTACGTGTTTACATTATCTCTGGTTTCTGTGCTGCCTTAGGTGGTATCTGCTACTCATGGATTATGTTATCAGGTTACACCTTACATGGTCTTGGTATGGAAATGGATGCAATCGCTTCATCTGTTATCGGTGGAACCCAGCTGATGGGTGGTGTTGGCTTTATGCCTGGTACCTTATTAGGTGTAATGATTCAGGGCTCAATCCTGACCATTATCTCCTTCCAGGGAACACTATCTGCCTGGTGGACCAAAATCGTTGTCGGTTTGCTACTATGCTTGTTCATCGTAATGCAGGCATTAGTAAATGCTCATAAGAATAAACTTATGAATCAGATTGCTGAAGGCTCTGTTAAAGATAGTAAATAAATCCATCGATCACACTTTTACTAAATGATATTTGGGGTATGTCACAAAGCATACCCATTCATATTTTCTATTTTCATAAATTATCTATGATTGATATATAACAATAATAATTATTAATAAAAAATTATTTATTTCTATAAAAATCTAAAAAAAATAAAC
>JAGDBH010000247.1 GCA_017959135.1 Succinivibrio sp.
GGAAGATATACAACATATAGAGCTGTAAAAAACAGAAGTTAAAGAGCCTATTTTGGCATTTGTACAACAAAGCCCTGATACAACGATCAGGGCATTTTCAATGCTCAAACAAAATAGATTAACTATTACCAGCGGTTGTACTTAGATGAGATTGCGCCAGATGCTTTTTCGTTTTCTGCAATCTGATTCTGGATAATTTCAATACGCTGTTTCTCTTCCTGCGAAGCCATGAAATTAAGTGTCTTTAAGGCGATATTCAAGGTCTGGTTTTCTGCTTTTTTGCAAATCTCTACAAGCTGTGCCAGTGGTGTTTTTAGCAGATCATTGGCATTTGCAGATAAACGTTCAATCTCTTTTCTGCTGTAGATAGCAATATCGTTCTCTAGAACTGTCATGATTATCTCCCTAAAATGATACACATAAACTACGTAAAATAACGTATACATGGATTATATTCTTATCAGCTTTGTGTAATTTAAAAGAAAGATAAACGGTCATTTATAGTGCGCTAATGCTGTTTTTTAGTGCAAGATATTACTTTTTTATAGATATAGTTTTTCTTCTTATTTATTAAACAGTTTTGCGTTAAATCGGGATTTTTCTTTTAGAGCTGAAAAATATGATAGGAAAGGATGTTCTTTTAAATCTGATAGTTAATCTGCTGTGAGCTTTGCACTCACAGCATGCTGTTTGTCTCTAATTTTTTTGATTCAGATCAAGATTTCTGACCACACTTAATCCACCGTAGGTCTGACAGAGAGGCATAATCTCCATGTCGTTAACATTCATGTGAGGTGGGGTACTTAAAAGCCACAGGACAGTATTTGCAATATTCTCAGGACTGATTGAAACTGTATCCTGATATACTGCTGCAGCTTTTTTATCATCGCCATGGAATCTAACATTTGAAAACTCTGTATTACCGCAAAGACCTGGTTTTATTACAGTTGCTTTAACAGCTGTACCGCTGAGATCTGTACGTAGGTTTCTGGTGAACTGTTCTACAAAGGCTTTTGTTGCACCATAGACATTACCGCCACGATATGGCCAGCATCCAGCAGTTGAGCCTAGGTTAATGATATAACCATGGTTTCTTTTAACCATTGATGGAAGAATGGCATTAGTCATATTCAGTATACCGTTGATGTTGGTATCAACCATGGTTTTCCATTCATTAATTTTACAGTTGTAGGCAGGATCTGTTCCTAATGCTAAACCTGCATTGTTGATAAGAACATCGATATTCTTAAGATCATCAGGCAGGTCATTTAGGAGAGTAGATACTGATTTCTCGTCTGTAACATCCAGTTCAATAGGATAGATATTAGAATTTGAAGCGGTTAACTCTTCTAATTTACTCCTGCGTCTGGCGCCAGCTATAACCTTATAACCGTTCTGAGCCAGAAGTCTTGCGATAGCGGCTCCAAATCCGGCAGATGCTCCGGTAACAAAGACAGTTTTGTACTGATTCATGCAACTCCTCCTGTTTTCCTTATATTCCCTAATGTAAGCTGGAGTATTTTCACCAGAATTATTCTCTGAATAATAATTCATCCTGTTCTCTCAGCGGGTTA
>JAGDBH010000248.1 GCA_017959135.1 Succinivibrio sp.
AGTTCACACATCTTATCTGAGATCCAGGAGATCGCTGACAGAGTTGTTATCGTTAACCACGGTAAAGTTGCTGCTATCGATTCAATTACTGATCTGTCCAAGCGTTTGTCCGGTCAGTCAAAACTCCTTATGACGTTCAGAGGACCTTCACAGGAATGCGCTGAATTAATTAGAACAATACCTGGTATATCTTCAGCTGTTGTCCGTGTTACAGACAGCAGAGTAAGCCAGATTGAAATTTCCATTGTTTCTAACTCTACAAGTGATGTCAGAGTTTCAATATTCAATTGTATGGCAAAGAAAAACTGGCCGATTTTGGAGATCCGTTCTCTGGATCCTACGTTAGAGGAAGTCTTCCTTAGTATCACAGCTGGTAAGAGGAGGGCAAACTGATGTACGCAATATTTAAAAGAGAGTTCCTGTCTTATTTCAGATCTCCTGTCGGATATGTAGCTTTATCAATTTTCTCATTCCTGTCAGGATACATTTTCTATACGCAGTTCGCTTATGGCAGCGTAAGTATCAGCACCGAAGTTATTTCGCTCAGATCATTCTTCGTAATCATTGTTCCTATTATCACAATGGGTCTGTTTGCTGAAGATAAGAAGAGGGGAACAGATATCCTCTATTACACAACTCCAACAAGTCTTTTCTCTGTCGTTCTCGGAAAAGCCCTTGCTGCATTTGCGCTCTATGCCGTTATGTTTATCAACGTTATCATCCACATAATCGTTACTGTTTCATGCGGTGGTGTATTCAATGTAGGTGATTTCGGTGCAATAATCGTCTTCTTCTTTATGGCATTTATGTTCATCGCGATCGGTTTATTCGCATCTGCAATTACTGACAGCCAGATAGTTTCTGCTATCGTTGCTTTTGTCTTTATCCTTGTATCACAGATTATCTCTGTAATTTCAGGTTATGTCGGCACAGCAGCAGGTTCAATGGCGTCAACACTCGGTCTTAGTAATTCTAAGGCATCATCAATTGGAACCGCTGTTACAAATACCATTACCTGGTTTGATCCTTTTGTTAAAACACAGGATTTCAGCCTTGGTATTTTCTCGGTTTCTGCTCTGTTTTTCCTTCTTTCCGTCGGAATCCTGTTTATCTATCTGACATACAGGCTCCTTGACAAGAAGCGTTGGAGCCAGGCTTGACGGAGGGGTTAACATGAACAAAGAAATCATTAACGAAAATAAGAATAACGATTCCAGAGCCGATAAGTTAAAGAAATACTCATTGGCATCTGTTGTTTTGCTTGCTGCTATTGTCATCCTCGGCAATTTCCTTTTGGATAAGGTTTTTGGTAAGGCTTTGACATTTGACTTCTCATATTCTTCTCAGAATTCTATTTCACAGCCTTCAATTGATTATCTTGACGGATTATCTCCTGATACTCACATCAGAATTGTCGGTCTCTTTAACCGTCCAAATAACGTAGAAGGAACAGTTTATCAGTACATCATTCCTTTGCTTGATGATTATGTTAAGAAGGGTGATGGTAAGGTAAGCGTTGAATATGTCAATCCCAACGAGAAGCCTTCTATAATTACTGAGCTTGATCCGGATAATTCTTTCGATCTTGCATCACGTACTGATTCATTTGTAGTTTCATGTAACGGAAGAATCAGAGTTATATCTCCAATCGATTGCTATTACTACGATGAGAATTACTATTCAACTTACGGTACATATGTAATTACTGGTAATAACACCGAATTTACCTTTACAAATACAATGTATGCATTAACACAGG
>JAGDBH010000249.1 GCA_017959135.1 Succinivibrio sp.
AGATCCTGAGCCGAAAATGTAAGCTGATCTGGAGATTTACAGCTGTGTAACCCTGTTTCTGCCTTCTTCCTTGGAGATATACATCGCTTTATCAACGCGGTTAAAGATATCAGCAAAAGAATCCTCTTTCTTGAGCCTACTGATTCCGATTGAGCAGGTGATCTGGCCTATTGTCTCAAATCTGGTTACCTCGACCTTTTTCCTGAGATCTTCTGCGAAAGCAAAGGCTTCCTCTTCCGAGACATCACGAAGCACAATGACAAATTCTTCTCCGCCCCAACGTCCGGCAGTAGCTCTTTTATCCTCGACATAATCTTTTATAATGCTGCCAAAGTTCTTTAATACTTTATCTCCTGCAGCATGTCCGTAGGTATCATTTATATACTTGAAGTGATCCAGATCCAGCATCATAAGTGATACACTTACTCCGCCTTTCTGGAATACCTCGATGGAATTCTTGATCTCAGTATCAAGTCCTCCATGAGTAAACAGCCCGGTAAGAGAATCTCTGAGGGCAAGGCTCTCATACTTCTTGAGTGTGGACATCATCTCAAGCGCATTATCATTGATATTCTGTACCATGAAGACAAATTTGAATTCATCATCTCTGGATTCCACTCTGCTGAAGATCAGCTTAACCCAGATATAGACATTCTCCAGATTCATCATCATACAGTCAAAGGACATGGTACGTCCGGGGCCAAGATTCTCTTTAAGATATTCAGGATCCGTCCAGGTAAGGAACTGCTTCTGATCATCCGGCCAGATTGTATTTACGATCATAAGTCTCCACTGAGTATACTTAAGAGTTGCATTCACCGTTTCATCTGAAATCTCAGTTACACTTATGCTACTGGTGGTATCTTCATACAGATCAACAAACATCGAAAACAGGTAAGTATTCTGGATAGTACTTACCTTCTGCTCTGTGGCGAATTTCTCTGCATATTCATCATTATCAAGCTCATCCATTACTATCACACATTTGTCAGTATCTTTAATAGGATATACCGTCATCTGCGCAATATGTGGAGTCTCTTCTCCCTCCAGGAACAGAGTGAGCCTTCTGCTGTATTTACCCTTGAAATTTCCGTAATAATCGGTAAATGCCTTATAATTCTCTGCTATCTCCTCACTGGAATCACTAAAATGCAGCCACAATTTCTGGATCAGCTCGGAGTAATCGCCTTCATCATCAATAAAGGATTTGAAAATGCCATCACGGAACATAGCTCTGTATTTTCTGATAGTCTTGTCGACGACGACAACAGCATCTACATTCACATGTATAAGGTCAAGCATATCCTCATCGGTAAACTCGGTAATAGGTTTGTTGATCATATAATTCTCCCTGTAAAAAATTGAAAGCAACACACCTTTAATTATATCAAAAAACAGAGAAAGCAAGTCATTTTCACATCTGCGCAACAAAAATTTTATAAAAATTTTATTTTATCGGCCTCTGAGTTTATCCTGTTATAAATATCCTCTGTGATCTCTTTTACCCAGCTGTTTTTATGGGATATATCGGCAAAAGAACTGCCATCAAATTCTCTTGTTCCATACTCCCCGTAAAAGGTGTCAGGCTCATCTTTGTCCACGGCTCCCCATCCCGAAAAACGCTCCGGAGCAATGGTCTTGTCCATACTGCAGTTGATAAAAACAGTTCTAGCCTCTTCTCTCCAGGGTCTTCCAAGAAATACCGAACCCTCCCTGCAACCTTCTTCGCCTTTGATAATGCAGTTTCTGAACACAAAGCCAAGATCGTCCTTAAGGCCGGAAGCTGCTGTAATGTAGCCGTTGATATGGCGTTCTGCTGTCGAACCGTCTTTCACTGCGCCGCCTATAGTTTCATCCTTATAGCGATTGTTGCACTGGATGAAGCAGTCGTCGAAGACTGCGTCCGCTCCTCCGAAAATGAAATCAACATCGCCATGGATCTCACAGTTTTTGTAGTACTGCTTCGTCTTTATCCTGGGCGTAAAAGCTCTTGGTCCGAA
>JAGDBH010000250.1 GCA_017959135.1 Succinivibrio sp.
GCTGCCAGTGCTGCTACAACATAGGTTATGGTCAGAGCGGCAAATGGATTTAAAGCAGAAGGAAAAGACTTAGCACAGATGTTATAAAAGAGGTTGGACAGTACAATCAGTGCAATCGGCCAGATATAGGCAACCATAGAAAACTCCTTAATAAAAATCGGCCTGAATCCGCACCAGGTACCCAACGCGTATATAGAATTCTAGCACCATACCGCCAGTGTCACAGTTCTCTACATCATAGTTAGAGATTCTTTCCTTTATGGTGCAATTTAATTTATTTTACATAAAACACTATTTTTTCTAATAGATTGGGATATGATAAAGAAAAGTTACAAAATATCTGAGGATTTTATGATGATTAGAAGTTTCAACGGTTCATGGTGGCGCCCTGCTTAACTGCGGGTAGAACTGTTGTGCTTATAGAGGACCCGCGTAATAGCGGGTTTTTTCGTATATAAGGGTCATAAAATTCAGAGCGAATTTTCAAAATATAAGGTGTGAAAATGAAGTCGATAGCATTTGATACAAAATATCTTAAGGAAGCTCACCTGTTTTATAAGGAATACTGTCACAGGGACAACACCATTCTTTATGAAAGTGCTGAGATTATTGATAAAAGCGGAGTACAGTCTCTAATCGGTGTTTCAGCTGCCCTTAAGATTACCTGTGAGGATCTAAAGGTCAAGGCTCAGGCCTTAAACAGAAATGGCAGGGCTCTTTTAAAGATGGTTGCAAAGGAACTGAAGCTTAATGCATCAGAGGATTCTTTAACAGTTGCCTACTCAAGACCTGATCACGAGATGGATGAGGAGTCCAGATTAAAGGCTCCTAATCCGTTTGAGGTTCTAAGAAAAACCATTACAAGTATCAAAGGCTGCAAGAACATCTTTATAGGCGGTCTGATTTCCTTTGACTATATCAACAACTTTGAGTACATAGGGGATCTTAAGAAAGGCGAAAATCCATGTCCTGACTACGGCTTCTACGTATTTGATATCGCTATCAGATCAAATCACCAGAAGCAGAACACTCAGATTGATGCCTATGTATTTGATGAGGATTCATACAAGGAAATCGCCTTTGAGACACTTGACCTGAGAGATAAAATCGACGACTTCAGACAGGAAGATACACTGGTAATCAGTAAAGTAACACCTAAGATTGAACCTGATCTTGATGATGAGAAATTCGGAGAGATTGTTGCCAAGGTAAAACAGCACATTATCGACGGTGATGCCTTTCAGGTTGTTCCATCCAGAACCTTTAAACACAGATGCAGCGATCCTCTGCTTGCCTACTCTTATTTAAAGAAACTTAATCCTTCCCCTTACATGTACTACATCAAAGATCCAGACTACATTATCTTTGGAGCAAGTCCTGAGTACGCTGTAAGATTTGAGGCAGAGGAAAGACGGGTTTCAATCAGCCCGATTGCAGGAACCCGCGCTCGTGGTCTTAACGAAGATGGCAGCATCAACAAGGAGCTGGACAGCCGCATAGAGCTTGAGCTTAGAACCGACACCAAAGAGGTCGCAGAACATCTGATGCTGGTTGACCTGGCCCGTAACGATCTTGCAAGAATCAGCAAATGCGGTTCACGTTATGTTGATAACATGCTGCATGTTGATAAATACCAGTCAGTAATGCACCTTGTTTCAGATGTTCATGCTGTATTAAGAGACGATCTGGATGCTCTTCACGCCTACTGTGCCTGCATGAATATGGGGACTCTATCCGGCGCACCTAAGATCAAGGCTCATGAGCTTATCTATAAATACGAAGGTAAGAAACGCGGTTCATATGGCGGTGTTATAGGAATTCTCTCAGAGGATGGCTCAATGGATACCTGTATTGCCATCAGAAGTGCCTTTGTTAAGGGTAATACCGCATATGTACAGGCAGGATGCGGCGTAGTATTCGATTCAGACATCAAAGCTGAATGTCAGGAAACAGTAAACAAGGCAAAATCAGTTTTATGTGCCTTAGCTCTTGCTGATAAGGAGTAGCATCATGGCTAACATTATATTTATCGATAATTTTGATTCCTTCTCATATAACCTTGTAGATGAGCTTAAGGTTCTTGGTAACAATGTCATGGTATTCCGTAATGATGTAAGTGTTGCAACCATTATGGAACAGGCAAAGAAACAGAGCGAGACCGGCAAGGTCATTATTATGCTCTCCCCAGGTCCATCAGCCCCAAAGGATGCCAATAATCTTCTGCCTATTATTAAAGAGAGTCTAGGTAAATACCCTATGCTTGGAATCTGTCTTGGTCATCAGGCACTAGGAGAGGTTCTTGGAGGAAAGGTTGTAAAGGCTCCTGTGATTGTACATGGTAAGAGCTCTATGATGCAGCATACAGATAAGCTGTGCTTTAAAGCTCTTCCAAATCCTCTTATGATTGCAAGATACCACTCTTTAGTAGTTGAGGAGCTGCCATCTGATGTTGAGATACTAGCTCAGTATGACGGCATGTGCATGTCACTGTACTCAGAGAAATACAACGTGCTTGGATTCCAGTTCCATCCTGAATCTATCATGACAACCTTTGGAAGAAATCTTCTGAAGAATGCAATTGAGACTCTGACTGAATAGATTGTCTAAAAAACTTGATTAAAGTTAAAACGGACGTAAACCTCGTTCAAACTGGAGGTTAGTCCGTTATCTTTATTTCTCTCGAGAGGATTCTACAACCTGTAAGTCTTTCTTTTTATTTTTGATTAGGAATTCAGGAAAGGCTTTCTATTTATTCTTTAAATTAGAAATAATTGAACTTGTCCTTTGGAAGTTTTCTTCCTCTATGGCTTTACATAACTTATCCGTAGTTTGTGACAGATTTTTTAGAGTGTTTTTTTACTTTTTAAA
>JAGDBH010000251.1 GCA_017959135.1 Succinivibrio sp.
ACAGCTTTCATCGGAAACAAGTCCGTTTGAACCAATCTTGATTGTAACCACAACCTTCTTTCCAATCATGGAAGGATCGATTCTCCAGTTCTGTTCAATCAGACCTCGGATCTTGTCTCCGTATCCGGCTTCACCGCCACCACCGCCAGAACCTAAGCCCTGACCGTTGACCTCATCTCCGTCGGCTGTACCTAAGATATCATCCTCAAGAGAATCTGCCTCGGCTTTGGCTTTTGCCTCGGCCTGAGCCTTTGCCTTAGCTTCAGCCTCTGCTTTTTTCTTAGCAGCTTCCTCAGCTTTCTTTTTGGCTTCAGCTTCAGCCTTTTTCTTGGCTTCTTCAGCCTTTTTCTTCTCTTCTAGTTTCTTTTTCTCTTCGAGCTTTTTCTTCTCTTCAAGTTTCTTTTTCTCTTCAAGCTTCTTCTTTTCTTCTTCAAGCTTTTTCTTTTCAGCTTCAAGCTTCTTTTTCTGCTCTTCGAGTTTCTTCTTTTCTTCTAACTTTTTCTTTTCTTCGGCTTTCTTCAGAGCAAGTTTCTTAGCTTCTTCCTGCTGTTTCTGAATCTTCTGCTCCTGAATCTTCTGCTCTTCAATACGCTTCTCAAGCTCTTTCTTAGCTTCCTGCTGCTTTTTCAGCTGTTCCTGTTTGGTATCTTGTTCCTCAACAACAGGAGCTGGAGCAGGCTTTGGAGCTGCAGCCTTTCCATTTGGATTACCCTTAGCAGGAGGGACAAAGGTTGCATGCATGATATCACCCTGCCCCATATTTGGTTTTGATGGTTTGCTTAATGAAACTCGAACCAAAAGTACACCAAGAATAATCAAATGAAGGATCACTGCCAGTATGAAGGCAACCTTCATGTTAATCTTCATAATACTACCTAAAAATTAACTAGTTTGATATTGGTTCTGTAACTAAACCAACACTTTTTACGCCACCGTTTTTCAGTGCATTCATAAGCTGAATAACATTGTCGTATGCAACCTGAGCATCACCCTGAACAACTACTGGACGCTGATGAACAGGATCTTTCTGAAGCTCACCTGCCACATAATTTGTCAGCTCATCTAAACTTCCCATTTTTACGGTTGAGGTATCAATGGTTACATAAAACTGACCGGCCTTATCTACAGTTGCAATGATAGGAGTCATTTCATCCTGATTCATTGTTTCTGCCTTGGCCTGTGGAAGATCAACGGTAACGCCCTGCATCACAACAGGTGCAGTTGCAATAAAAATAACCAGTAGAACCAGCATAACGTCAATGTATGGAACCACATTGATTTCTGCTTTGGCTCTTGATTTAGTATGTCTTGTACGGGCCATCTGCATTTTTTACTGTCCCTGTAATGGTGAACGTGAAGTGTTACGATATCTGTCACCTTCTACACCAGGAGTCTGATAAGGAGAGCTCTGAGTATTTGCTCTGGCTCTTGAATATGGACTCTGCTGTTCTTCACCTAATGGATGGTTATAGCTTTTCTGAGAATAGCTGCTTGATGGCTGCTGAGTATTGGTCTGAGGAACATCATTGTTCTTCATATTCATTTCAGAACGAACTCTAACAAGTCTGCGGTTTAGAATTGTTGCAAACTCATCCATGAAGTTGATGTAACGGTTCTCTAAAGCCTCAACCTTTGAAACGAATCTGTTGTAGAACATAACTGCAGGAATAGCTGCGAACAGACCCATAGCGGTAGCAATCAGAGCTTCTGCAATTGGAGGAGCAACCATTGATAGAGTTGCATTCTTAACAGCAGCTAGCGCAATAAAGGCATGCATAATACCCCAAACAGTGCCGAACAGACCGATATATGGGCTGATAGAACCGATGGTAGCAAGAGTTGCAAGGTGAGATTCAAGGTTCTCCATTTCACGAGACTGAGAAACCTTCATCTGACGATAGGTACCGTCCATAACAACTTCCTGATCAGCTGGACCTGAGTTGATTAGTCTTACGAACTCTTTGAAACCTGATGAATAAATCACCTCAAGACCGATCAGATCCTGACCTTTCTTGATACATTCCTGATATAGGTTGTTAAGGTCAATACCTGACCAGAACTTATCTTCAAACTCATCAGCCTTTGCACGGGCAGCCTTATAGGAGTTTGATTTTGAAAAAATAATTGTCCAAGATGCAATAGATAGTCCTAGCAAAAACAGCATAACAATCTGTACTAGTGGACTTGCATTAAATATAAGGTGAGTAATTGATAATGAACCTGAAGTATCCATTTTTAGATTTTTACCTCTAGATGAGAAACATCCTCTGGAACAAACTGCTTGATATATTCAATTGCTTCTTTAGGCATTGTTGAAGGCTTATGTTTTGCCAGATCAACAAAGGCAATACTACATTCAAACTCAAACAGCAGTTCGTCGTGCTGATTATAAACTTGTTGAAAAATTTTTAAACTTGCAAATCGTGCTTTAGTTGGGATACAGGTTATCTTAAGCATATCATCAAGTCTGGCAGAACTTATGTAGTTGCCCTTGATGTTTTTGATAACAAAACCTTTCTTATCCTCAAGCATTGAAGACTGGGATACCCCCATTCCTCTTAGCCATTCTGTTCTTGCACGCTCACAGAATTTCAGATAGTTTGCGTAATAAACGATTCCACCAGCATCAGTATCCTCGTAATAAACGCGAGCATTTATGGAAAATGTTTTGGTTGTCATTTAATTATGATCCTTTCTGCAGTCCAAATTTTGCATAAGCTTTGGCTGTAGCAACTCTTCCTGTTCTTGAGCGCTGAACATATCCCTGCTGAATAATATAAGGCTCCACAACATTTTCCAGAGTATCTCTGTCATGTCCTAATGATGCAGCCAAACTTTCAATTCCTACAGGACCGCCATTGAAATCTTCGATTATACAGCGCAAATACTGCCTGTCAAAGTCATCAAATCCGTCTTCATCAATTCTAAGCATTGATAAAGCTGATCTTGCAAGCTCAAGAGTAATAACACCATTACCCTTAACCTGAGCATAATCGCGGACACGGCGCAGAAGTCTGTTAGCGATACGTGGAGTACCTCTTGATCTTGAGGCAATTTCCATTGAAGCATCTTCTGTTATTTCAACATTTAGCTTTCTCGCTGAGCTTCTGATAATAATATTTAGCTCCTCAGGAGCATAAAACTTAAGCTGCAGAATAATTCCAAAACGGGCTCTTAAAGGAGAGGTTAGAGTACCTGCTCTTGTTGTTGCACCAATAAGAGTGAATGGATTTAGGTTGATCTTGATAGATCTGGCTGATGGACCTTCACCTGTCATGATATCAACCATGTAATCTTCCATTGCAGGATATAAAAATTCCTCGATTACAGGAGACAGACGATGAATCTCATCAATAAAAATAACATTTCTTGGCTGAAGATTAGTCAGGAGTGCAGCAGCATCTCCCTTCTTTTCCAAAGCAGGTCCAGATGTCTGAGAAATTCCGACTGATAGCTCATTGGCAATAATATTGGATAAGGTTGTCTTACCTAATCCTGGAGGTCCGAAAATCAGGACATGATCAAGAGCATCGCCTCTTAGCTTTGCGGCCTTAAGAGCAATTGAAAGCTGTTCTTTTACCTCAGTCTGACCAATATAATCTTCAAGACACTGAGGTCTTAGGGCTCTGTCCTCTGAGGATCTGATATTCTCTGAAAACTCCTCCTCAGGAGTCTTCTCTGGTCGAATAACAGAATCAACTGTCAGAGTATCTGCAAATATTCCCTTTTCATCTAGTGCCATAAATTATGATTTTCCTTTTGAAATCAATGCTAAAGCAGCAACAATAATCTGCTGAGTTGAAAGAGAACGATCTTTTGATACAACCATCTTTACATACTTGATGGAGTCTGACTCGCGATAGCCTAATGCAGTCATTGCAGCAATGGCATCATTGAAGCTGTCTGACTGAGATTCAGAAACAGATGATAAATCGACACTGATATCAGAGCCTGACTGAGCAAATTTCTTAAGATTATCCTTAAGCTCAACCACCATTCTTTCAGCAGTCTTTTTACCAACTCCAGGAATCTGCTCAAGACTCTTTGACTGTTCTGAAATTACAATCTGAATAAACTCATCCACTTTAAAGGTAGATAGAACTGCCAGTGCCATTTTAGGTCCGACACCGTTGACCTTGATAAGAATTCTAAACAGAGAACGCTCAACGACAGACAGAAAACCATAAAGTATCTGGGCATCCTCTCTTACAATATGCTGAGTGTAGACAAAGCAGGATTCACCGATTTTCAGACTGCCAAGTGATGATACCGGCATGTCGACCTCATAACCGACTCCGTTAACATCAATCAGAGCGGTTACTCCGTCTATTCTTAAAACTTTTCCTGATAAACTTCCGATCATTTGAATTTATTCTGTAATCTTCCATGGATAGATGAAGTATCTGCTACCTCATTACCCATTGCTGTTGTAATCTGATTTGTAAAGCAATGACATAAAGCACATGCAAGTCCGTCAGCAGCATCCGCCTGAGGATTGCCACTTAATCTTAATATTCTTTTTACCATGTATTGGACTTGCTCTTTCTCGGCCCAGCCATATCCGACAACAGCCTGTTTGATCTGCATTGGAGTATATTCAAAAACACTTAGGCCAAGATTTGCCCCGGCTACAATCGCGCTTGCTCTGGCTTCAGAGAGCTTAACTGTAGACTGAACATTTTTAGATAGAAATGTTTCCTCAACAGCCATTGCTGTAGGATGAAACTGTTCAATCAGCGAATAAACACCGTCGTAGATAATCTTCAGTTTTGAGGCCAGATCACCGTCTCCGGTTTTAATACATCCAGAACCAAGATAATTTGGAGTATTGCCTATATACTCGATTATTCCGTATCCGGTAAATCTTGAACCTGGATCTATACCAATAACAATTGAAGACATGCGTTTTCTATAAATAAACCAATACTGAACACCCGTCCTGACACACAGATAAAATCACAGCAGAAAGGACAGATTAAATATCTAAAAAAGTGTTTCTGAAAATTAAAATATTCAATGCTGAACAGGTCATTTCAACACGTAGAATTATATCATTATTTTTGGGATTTCCCCCCTAAAAGATGGGATATTTAACAAAGCTTCGTTGCTGATTTTTATCGTCCATTTTATTGGACAGAATTCTGTCGGATTGACCTTAGGAGATATGTGTATATATGAGCATTTGCTCATGCAAAAACATGAAAAAATTTATTATTAGTAAGCATATACTAACAGAAAATATGTGACATAATTATCAGGTTTGATGATGGGGATAGTAATGTACTTTTTTGACAGGAAAAAACAGGTAAAAGCATACCTATTTATAATTGCTTTTATAGCCTTTAGCTGTTTTTTCAATTTCTATAAGACCAGTTTTGCAGCTCACCAGTGTGACCATGAAGATCACTGTGTCATCTGCACTTCACTGCATCTTATTAACGACGAATCCCCTACTCCACTGGGCTCAAACCTGAACAATACTGTTCTATTTTTTGCGTTCGGAATTTTTCTGTATACAGTCATTCTGTATAAGAAAACAGTTATCAGGGCTACACCAGTTACAAACCGTGTAAAGAAGTCGGAATAGACAAGATCTAAACATTTTTATTTTTTTGTTTATCCTGTTTTTTTACGAGGTCTATATGTTTTTTAATAAATTTAAATCAGTATTAGCTATTACTTCAGGTTTAATGATTCTAACCTGGTCACCAGAAGTTCTTTCAAAAGAACTTAACATTATCGCAACAAACTTTCCTCAGTACGATTTTGTAAAGAACATTACCAAGGATAAGGCTAATGTAAGCATGCTCCTTAAGATTGGAGCAGAAGCTCACAGCTATGAGCCAACTCCAAAGGATCTTATTGCAATTGAGAAGTCAGATCTTTTTGTATTCAATGGCGGTGAGAACGACGAGTGGATTGAAAACTTCCTAAAGGATCACCTTGATAAATTAAATACTTTTGCATTTACCAAGGAAGTTGCGCTAAGGGATGAAGAAGAAGTTGAAGGCATGCAGCCTGAAGATGAAGAAGAACACGAACATGAAGATGGCGAAGAGCATGAATTCGACGAGCATGTCTGGACTTCACCTAAAAACGATGTAGTAATCTTGAATAAACTTTGTCAGGCTATTGTAAAATTAGATCCTGAAAATAAGGATTTTTACGAGAAGAACGCTGCTGAGTATATAAGCAGATTCAATGGACTGGACAAAAAATACAGTGAAATCATTTCTGGCGCAAAAAATAAGACTCTTATATTTGGCGACAGATTCCCTCTTTTATACTTTGTAAAAGACTACGGACTGAATTATTATGCAGCATTCAAAGGCTGCTCCAATGAAACAGAGGTTTCAGCCTCAACCATAAAATTCCTGATAGACAAGGCTGAACAGCTGAAGTCTCCAGTTATTTTTAAAATTGAACTGTCCTCAGATAATATTGCTTCAACAATCGCAGAGAGCGTTGGCGCAAAGGTTATGACTTTCAATACCGGTCATAATATTACTGTTGAGGAATTTAAGGCAAAAAGAACCATGGCAGATCTGTTCAATGACAATCTTCCTGCTCTGAAAGCCGCTTTAAACTAAAAATGTATAAGTAGTAGCGAAAGCTACTACTTAATTGAATATGACAATATTAAACGTAAATAATCTTTCAGTTAAATTCGATAATGCCCAGGTATTAAAGGATATAACCTTTAATCTGAGCAAAGGTCAGTATCTTGCAGTGGTTGGACCTAACGGTGCCGGCAAGAGTACCCTTGTAAAAACACTTGTTCATGAGAACAAGCGTTATGATGGCAGTTTCTCTTTTGATAAAACAATTAAGACTACCGGATATGTCGCACAGCAGAATAATGATGGTTCATATTTTCCCGCAACAGCAAAGGAAGTCATAATCAGCGGTCTGTGCAGACACCACCTGCTACCTTTTGTATCAAAGGCAGACAAGGCTAGAATCAACACTGTTATCGAAGAGCTTGAACTTGAGGATTTGCTGGATAAAGGTTACTTTAATCTTTCTGGAGGACAGAAAAGAGCTGTTCTTATTGCTAGAGCCTTTGTTGCAAGTGACAGACTTCTGATTCTAGACGAACCTACAGCAGGTCTTGATGTGACCTCACAGTCTCGACTTTATAACAGCATCAGAAAGCTTAATGACAAATACTCAACTTCAATCCTGATGATCAGTCATGATCTGGAGAGAATCATAAAAGAAGCTGACAGTGTTCTGTGCATAGAACATGAATTAAAGTTCTTTGGCAAAACAGAGGACTTCATAAAAACAGATACCTTTAAGAGTCTTATGGAGCACCATGTATGATTGATTCAATAATTCAAATGTTCTCCTACTCTTTCATGGTAAGAGCTTTTATTACCGGTTTATTTATCAGTGCCTGTGCAAGTATTATCGGAGTTAGTCTGGTTTTAAAGCACTACTCCATGATGGGAGACGGCTTATCTCACGTTGGCTTTGGAACACTGGCTTTAGCGGTTGTACTTAATCAGTCTCCACTGTATCTGTCTCTGCCAGTTGTAATGATTTGTGCATTCCTGCTTCTATCTCTATCCAAGAGATCAAAGGTTCAGGCAGATGCGGCTATTGCTCTGATTTCAACCTCAGCACTTGCTCTTGGTGTAATGCTGCTGTCAGTTACCACCGGTATGAATACCGATGTCTGCAATTATCTTTTCGGCTCTATTCTTGGAATGAAAGTATCAGATATGTATGTAACAATCTTCCTGTGCTCAGTGATTATTGTGCTGTACATTCTTTTCTACCCAAAGATTTTTGCGATTACTTTTGATGAGACTTTCGCTAAAGCTTCAGGTCTTAAGGTTAAATATTACAATCTTGCTTTAGCTCTTATGAGTGCTGTTATCATCACCCTGGGAATGAGAATGATGGGTGCCCTTCTAATCTCTAATCTGATTGTAATACCTGCGCTGACAGCCATGAGAGTCTGCAGAAGCTTTAAGAATGTCGTTCTGTACTCTCTTGCAATCAGTCTGTTCTGTTTTGCAGCAGGACTGTACGTTTCATATGAGTTCTCAACACCAACAGGAGCATCCATTGTTCTAATCAATGTCGCCCTATTCCTTGTTCATGTTGTGATTGAAAAAATGAGAGGCTCAAATGCTATTTAAAAAGCTTTTATCTTCTCTTTCCATAGTCATGCTTCTAAGCAGCAGTTCCTATGGCAGAGAAATCGTCATCAAGGATAAGCTGTTCATAACCACCATGACCGATATCTACACCAATCTTGAAGAGGTATATAAAGACGATATTATTACCTTCGAAGGGAATCTTCAGAGAGGTGAATTGGATGATCCTGAGTTTGAAGGCAAGGAATTTCCTTTCGTATACCGCCTAGGTCCAGGCTGCTGCTATAACGACAG